>JAUHWP010000202.1 GCA_030424645.1 Alphaproteobacteria bacterium | reverse complement strand
AATGATGCAGCTGATCACCTCGCCCGCATCCCCTTTTGCGCGCAAGGCCCGCATGGTGATCCTTGAAACAGGTCAGGAAGACGATGTCGAACTGGTCGAGGTCATATCATCGCCCACGGCCCCCAATCCGCAACTGACGGCGGCCAATCCCATGTCGAAAATACCGGCGCTGATCCGCAGCGATGGGCCGACACTTTACGACAGCCGCGTGGTGACACGGTATCTGGACGCACGCATCGGCGGCGCGCTTTACCCAGAAAGCCGGATATGGGACGTACTGGTCCTTGAAGCCACGGGCGATGCGATCATGGATGCGGGCGTTCTGATGGTCTATGAAAACCGGTGCCGTCCCGAAGACATGCAGTTCGGGGGCTGGATGGACGCCCAATGGGGCAAGATCGAAGGCGCACTGGATGCCTTGAACACCCGCTGGATGAGCCACCTGTCCGGGCCGCTCGACATGGGGCAGATCGCGGTTGCCTGTGCCTTGGGGTATCTCGATTTCCGCCATGCCGAGCGTGAATGGCGCAAGGGGCGCGATGCGCTGGACGACTGGTTCGCAGTCTTCGCCGCGCGTGACAGCTTCCGGGCCACCATGCCCGCCTGAGTCGCCCCCACTACCGGCCTGCACACCGATCCACCAAATTTATCGCGCTTCGCGCGCTAACATGCGGCAACATAACCTTGAAAAGCCGCCCCTGCGCCCTAATGACTTCTGGACTGGGCGCAATTCCTTGGATAAACAGCCGCAAAACGGACTGCTTTCTCGGGCAGTCTTTTGTCGTGTCGGTTGCAATTCTGCGACCTAGCTAGGGAGATGCGCTCTTGTCACAAGCCGACGACCATCAAGGAACCCGCCGGGATTTCCTTTATTATGCCACGGGTGGTGCCGCAGCCGTTACGGCCGGTGCCGCAGTCTGGCCGCTCGTTGATCAAATGAACCCTTCGGCTGACGTGAAGGCGCTCAGCTCGATCCGTGTGGATATCTCGGGGGTCGAAGTCGGCAGCCAGATCACCGTGAAATGGCTGGGTAAACCTGTTTTCATCCGCCATCGAAGTGAAGAAGAAATCGCCGCCGCCCGTGCCGATGACAGCGCCAATCTTCCTGACAAATTCGCGCGCAACGACAATGTTGACGCAAGCCTGCCAGCCGATGACGAAAACCGTGCCATGGACGAAGCTGGCGAATGGCTGGTGATGATGGGCGTCTGCACCCACCTGGGCTGTGTGCCCCTGGGGGACGGCGCCGGTGACTTCGGCGGCTGGTATTGCCCCTGCCACGGGTCGCACTACGACGCATCTGGTCGTATCCGCCGGGGTCCTGCACCCGAAAACCTGCCTGTTCCCGTCGCCGAATTTGTCGACGAAACGACAATCAAGCTGGGCTAAGGGAGGCTTACATGTCCGGAATTCCTCATGATCATTACGAACCCAAAACCGGGTTCGAGAAATGGCTGAACAAACGTCTTCCCGTCGTTGGTCTGCTGTATGACACCCTGATGATCCCGACCCCGAAAAACCTGAACTGGTGGTGGATCTGGGGCATCGTGCTGACCTTCTGTCTGGTCCTGCAAATCGTGACCGGCATCATTCTGGTGATGCACTACACGCCGCATATCGACATGGCTTTCGCATCCATCGAGCATATCATGCGTGACGTGAACGGCGGTCACATGCTGCGCTATATCCACGCAAACGGCGCCTCGCTGTTCTTCGTCGCGGTCTATATCCACATCTTCCGCGGCCTGTTCTATGGCTCGTACAAGGCCCCGCGCGAAGTGACGTGGATCATCGGTATGCTGATTTACCTTCTGATGATGGCCACCGGCTTCCTGGGCTATGTGCTGCCCTGGGGTCAGATGTCCTTCTGGGGCGCGACCGTGATCACCGGCCTGTTCGGCGCCATCCCGTTCATCGGCGAAGGCCTGCAAACCTGGCTTCTGGGCGGCCCGGCCGTGGACAACGCCACGCTGAACCGCTTCTTCTCGCTGCACTATCTGCTGCCCTTCGTGATCGCCGCCCTTGTCGCCGTTCACATCTGGGCCTTCCACACCACGGGCAACAACAACCCGACCGGTGTCGAAGTGCGCCGCGGCTCGAAAGAGGAAGCCGAGAAAGACACCCTGCCCTTCTGGCCCTATTTCGTCATCAAGGACCTGGTCGGCCTGGGCATCGTGCTGATCATCTTCTTCGCCATTGTCGGCTTCATGCCCAACTATCTGGGCCACCCCGACAACTATAT
>JAUHWP010000096.1 GCA_030424645.1 Alphaproteobacteria bacterium | reverse complement strand
CGTGGTAAAGGCGGGTCACGAAGAGGGAGGATATATTGGCCATATGGGCGTTGTAGACCAGCGGGCAATGAGGCGCGAGACCTATTGCGACAAATTTACACGCGGGTTGAAGGTGGTTTGCAGATGGTTACGTTGAAGGCAAGCAAAGAACAAAAGGAAGTGAAACATGTCAAACGAAACGATTTGCAAACACCTGAACACGGCCCTTCAAATGGAAATGACCGCGGCGCATCAATACCAGCTGCACGCCCATGTGCTGGATGACTGGGGGCTGGACAAGCTGGCCGAAACCATGCGTGGCGAGTTCCAGGAGGAACTGGGCCATTCCAGCCGCTTCATGACGCGCATCCTTGAACTGGGCGGCGAGCCCGAGATTTCCTTTGCCGCCACGCCGAAAACTGCCAAGACGTTGAAAGAGATGTTCGAGTCCGACCTGAAGGACGAGAAGGAAGCAATCGTGTTCTATACACAAGCGTCCAAGGCGGCATATGAAGCAGACGATCTTGCGACGAAAGCCCTGTTCGAAGAGATCGCGATCGACGAAGTCGGGCATCGCGGATGGCTTGAGCTTCAGCTTAGCCTGATCGAGCGGATCGGCGAGCAGCGTTATGCCTCGAAATTCGTCAGCGGCGGCGGCGAGGAAGAAGCGTAAGCACTATCTGAACAAAACAGGCGCTTTGCTGTTGCCATAAGCGCCGTTGTCTCATATAGACCCACATCTCACGGATTCCGGCGACGGGATTCGTGTGTTTTGACATTCACCCACCAGACACAGGGTGACCTGCCACAAACCGGGCAGAGCCTTCTGGTGCAAGGAAAGGAAAAGGCGAATGAACGCCAAGGAACTGCGTGACCAGTCTCCTGACCAGCTGCGTGAGAAGCTGGCAGAGCTGAAGAAAGAGGCCTTCAACCTGCGTTTCCAGCAGGCCACCGGTGCCCTCGAAAACACTGCCCGTATGCGCAAAGTGCGTCGCGACGCTGCTCGCGTCAAAACCGTTCTGAACGAACAAGCCCGCGCTGCGGCTGAGTAAGAGGAGCCAGACGAATGCCCAAACGTATCCTGAAAGGTGTTGTCACCTCGGCCGCCAACGAACAGACCGTCACGGTTTCGGTTGAACGCCGCTTCAAGCACCCGCTGCTTCAGAAAACCGTTCGTAAGTCGAAGAAATATCGCGCTCACGACGAAAAGAATGCCTATAAGGCTGGCGACACGGTCCGCATCATCGAATGCGCGCCGAAGTCGAAAACCAAGCGTTGGGAAGTTCTGGAAGGCTAAGTTCTGCCTTCCCGGACGACTTGACATAAGTCGAAACCCTGGGGGTTACGCCACGCATCGGCGCCCCAAAGGTCGGGAGAAACCACATGATCCAGATGCAAACAAATCTGGATGTTGCTGATAACTCAGGCGCTCGCCGAGTTCAGTGCATCAAGGTTCTGGGTGGTTCCAAGCGTAAATACGCATCCGTTGGCGACATCATTGTCGTCTCGGTTAAGGAAGCCATCCCGCGCGGTCGCGTTAAGAAAGGTGATGTCCGCAAGGCTGTCGTCGTTCGCACCGCCAAAGAGGTCCGTCGTGAAGACGGCACCGCCATCCGTTTTGACCGCAACGCTGCTGTCATCCTGAACAACAACAACGAGCCTGTCGGCACCCGTATCTTCGGCCCGGTTGTTCGCGAACTTCGCGCGAAGAACTTCATGAAGATCATCTCGCTGGCTCCGGAGGTGCTGTAAGATGGCTGCTAAGTTGAGAAAAGGCGACAAGGTTGTCGTTCTGGCCGGCAAAGACAAGGGCAAGCAAGGTGAAATCACCTCGGTTGACCCGAAAGCCGGTAAAGCCGTTGTTGACGGCGTGAACATCGCAATCCGCCACACCCGTCAGAGCCAGAACAGCCAAGGTGGCCGCATCCCGCAAGCGATGCCGATCCAGCTGTCGAACCTGGCCCTGCTGGACAAGAACGGCAAAGCAACGCGCGTTGGCTTCCGCGAGGAAGACGGCAAGAAAGTGCGTTTCGCCAAAACCACAGGGGAGACTGTCTGATGCTTGATACTGCAAACTACACCCCCCGCCTGAAAGCCGCTTACAAGGACAGCATTCGTGCCGCCCTGAAAGAGGAATTCGGTTACAAGAACGACATGCAGATCCCGCGTCTGGAAAAGATCGTTCTGAACATTGGTTGTGGCGCTGAGGCCGTAAAGGACTCGAAGAAAGCCAAGTCGGCTGTGGCTGACCTGTCTGTGATCGCGGGCCAACAGGCCCTGACGACGAAAGCCAAGAAATCCATCGCCGGTTTCCGTGTCCGCGAGGACATGCCGCTGGGTGCGAAAGTGACCCTGCGCGGCGACCGGATGTATGAATTCCTGGATCGTCTGATCACCATTGCGATGCCCCGTATCCGCGACTTCCGCGGTGTTTCGGGCACCTCTTTCGACGGTCGTGGCAATTATGCCATGGGCCTGAAAGAGCACATCGTGTTCCCGGAAATCGACTTCGATAAAGTTGATGAAACCTGGGGCATGGACATCGTGATTGCCACCACCGCGAAAACCGACGCGGAAGCAAAGAGCATGCTGAAGCATTTCAACATGCCCTTCAACAGCTGATCCGCGGGAAGGAAAAGACATGGCTAAAAAAGCAATGATCGAACGCGAGAAGAAGCGTCAGAAGCTGGTGGAAAAATATGCCGCCAAGCGTGCTGCGCTGAAAGAGATCGCAAACGACGAAAGCAAGTCGATGGAAGAGCGTTTCAAGGCGCGCCTGAAACTTGCAAAACTGCCGCGCAACAGCTCGGCGACCCGGCTGCACAACCGTTGCCAGCTGACCGGTCGTCCGCACGCTTACTATCGTAAGCTGAAAGTGTCGCGGATCGCGCTGCGGGAACTTGGCTCGAACGGCCAGATCCCCGGCCTGGTGAAATCAAGCTGGTAAGGGAGAGACAGATATGAACGATCCTATCGGCGATATGCTCACCCGTATCCGCAACTCGCAAATGCGCGGCAAGTCGGTTGTTTCGACCCCGGCATCGAAGCTGCGTGCGTGGGTTCTGGATGTCCTTCTTGATGAAGGCTATATCCGCGGCTACGAAAAAGGCACTGACGAGCGTGGGCATCCCACCCTTGAAATCAGCCTGAAATACTTCGACGGTGTTCCGGTCATCCGTGAACTGAAGCGGGTTTCGACCCCTGGCCGTCGCGTCTATATGGGCGTGAAAGACATCCCGCAGGTCCGCCAGGGCCTTGGCGTTTCGATTGTCTCGACCCCCAAAGGCGTCATGTCCGATGCAAACGCTCGCAACCAGAATGTTGGTGGCGAAGTGCTTTGCACCGTCTTCTAAGGAGGCCTTCGAATGTCTCGTATTGGTAAAAAACCGGTCGAGCTGCCCAGCGGCGTTACTGTGACGCAGTCGGGCCAGACCGTTGAAGTGAAAGGGCCGAAAGGCACCCTGAACTTCACCGCCACCGACGATGTCACCATCACCGTCGAGGACAACCAGGTCGTTGTCGAGCCGCGTGGCAAGTCCAAGCGCGCCCGTCAGCAGTGGGGCATGAGCCGCACGATGGTTGCCAACATGGTCACGGGCGTCACTGACGGCTTCAAGAAGGAACTGGAAATCAACGGTGTTGGTTACCGTGCCCAGATGCAGGGCAATGTTCTGAAGCTGAACCTGGGCCTGTCGCACGATGTCGACTACGTTGCACCCGAGGGTGTCACCGTGACGGCGCCGAAGCAGACCGAAATCGTCGTCGAAGGCGTTGACCCACAGCTCGTCGGCCAGGTCGCGGCCAATATCCGCGCATGGCGTAAGCCCGAGCCTTACAAAGGCAAAGGCATCAAATACAAAGACGAGTATATCTTCCGCAAGGAAGGTAAGAAGAAGTAAGGACCAGACAGATGGCAAACAGCAAACGGACCCTGTTCCTCAAGCGCCGCCTGCGCGTCCGGAACAGCCTGCGCAAGCACAACGTGGGCAAGATGCGCCTGTCGGTGCACCGCTCGAACAAGAACATCAGCGTCCAGCTGATCGACGATGTGAATGGCGTCACCCTGGCGTCGGCGTCTTCGCTTGAGAAGGATCTGGGCGTGGTTGGCAAGAACAACATCGACGCAGCCGCCAAGGTGGGTGCAGCGATCGCGGAACGCGCCAAGAAAGCCGGTGTCGAAGAATGCTATTTCGACCGTGGCGGCTTCCTGTTTCATGGCAAGGTGAAGGCTCTGGCCGACGCTGCGCGTGAAGGCGGATTGAAGTTCTAAATGACTTGAGAGGGGCGGCAACGCCCCTCCGATGATCCGGGGGCAGCCTGCCCACTGGGATCGAGTTGAACGGCGCCGATCAAGCGCGCCACCATGAAAGGATGTTCTGATGGCAGAACGTGATAACCGCCGGAACCGCCGCGACCGCGACGAAGCGCCGGAATTTGCAGATCGCCTGGTCGCGATCAACCGTGTGTCGAAGACCGTTAAGGGTGGTAAGCGCTTTGGCTTTGCAGCCCTTGTTGTTGTCGGCGACCAAAAAGGCCGTGTTGGCTTTGGCAAAGGTAAAGCGAAAGAGGTCCCCGAGGCCATCCGCAAAGCCACCGAGCAAGCCAAGCGCCAGATGATCCGCGTGCCGCTGCGCGAAGGCCGCACCCTGCACCACGACATCGAAGGTCGTCACGGTGCCGGTCGCGTGATCATGCGCACCGCCCCGGAAGGGACCGGGATCATCGCCGGTGGTCCGATGCGTGCCGTGTTCGAAATGCTGGGCATCAAGGACGTGGTGTCGAAGTCGATCGGGTCGCAAAACCCCTATAACATGATCCGCGCCACCATCGACGGCCTGAAGCAAGAGGCCAGCCCCCGCATGATCGCCCAACGTCGCGGCAAGAAGGTCGCTGACATCTTGGGCGCCAAATCTGAAGCTCCGGCAGACGCCGAAGCCGCAGACGCGTAAGGAGACTGATCCATGGCTAAAACCATCGTCGTCAAGCAGATCGGTTCCCCGATCCGCCGCCCCGCCAAACAGCGCCAGACGCTGATCGGCCTGGGCCTGAACAAGATGCACAAAACCCGTGAGCTGGAAGACACCCCCGCCGTCCGCGGCATGGTCGCGTCGATCCCGCACATGGTGGAGATCATCGAGGAGAAGGGCTGAGCCTCGTCTTGGACCAACTCTTGTAGATTTGAAGCACCCCGGTCAGAAATGGCTGGGGTGTTTTTGTTAGGAATATTCTATGTTTTTTGCGCAAGAAGTGTTGAAGGACTGCAAATTCGCACTGAGCATTCTCGAAAGTGAAATCGAACCACAGCGTTGGCGGTTGCACTGGGTAGGCGCGGTGGCACTTGTCCGAGCGGTGGGGCACGTCCTTCACAAAGTGGATGGGAAAAACAAAGAGTTTGGCCCCCACATAGAAGATGCTTATCGCCGATGGAAAGAAAATCGCGGCGAAAACTCAATATTCTGGGAGTTTATTGAGCTGGAACGAAACAATATTCTAAAGGAGTATAACTTTAGTCCCCACCCGCATGAAAGCGTCGAGATCGTCGTCCGACAGGATGCTCAAACCCCTCAAACTGATGAGCGCTCCGCGTCGGGAGAGTTGTCTCGGATCGATAGTGACGTTTACCGTCCAATGTTAGGTGAATACCGCACAAGTGACGATGCGAGAGATGTATACTCCGACGCTCTTAGGTGGTGGGCTGATCAACTGGATGCAATTGAAAGGGCGATAGTAACTGATCGGTAACACCGCCCGGCCCGGTCGGGCAGCGCCCGACCCTCCCCACGGGAGGGCGCTTTTGCAACGCTTTAACATGCACACATGTCGCGATTGTTCGGATGGTTCACGTCCATCGGACTCGCACATGCGCCCACCCAGGGTCAGGCGCTGCCCTCTGTTGCGTACTCCTTCACCCCAACCCATGCACGCCCCGCAACCCGGGGTTTCAGATTCAACTGTGGTCCTCTGCCCATTCCCCTCCTATCAGGGCGCCAACACATCACCCGCTGTTTAGGACCACAGACATGAACGCCCTTGTTACTCCCGTCGCTCCGCTGGCCAATGCCATCGCCGAGGTGATCACCGCCGCTCAGACTGCCGCACATCGCTTCCTGACCTCGGACAGTGTTCCGACCTGGACCGAGTATCTGCGAAGCTGCAACAAGTAAGCCAGCCGCGCATGACCTGACGAACCCCGGCCATCCGCCGGGGTTTTGTCGTTTCCGGGAATTCAGTAGGGATTGGCGCGCGGGTCCCTCGCAGGTATTGCTGGGCCATTCACGATGGGGCGGGCACGATGGGACAAGGGCGATGCGACTTTTTCTGCTGACAGTTCTGACCATGATCGCCTTCGCGGCCAACTCGCTTCTGAACCGGGCGGGGCTGGCGGGCGAATATATCGGGCCGGCAGGTTTTGCCCTGATCCGGGTTGTCGCGGGTGCGCTTATGCTGTGGGGTCTGCTCTGGGCCAAAGCGCGGCAAGCCCCGCCGCGCCCGTCGCCGGATTGGGCTGCGGTTGCGGGTCTGGTTGCTTACCTTGTCGGGTTCTCCTTCGCCTACGTTGCGCTCGACGCAGGGCTGGGCGCGCTGGTCCTGTTCGCGGGCGTCCAGATCACCATGTTTGTCGGGGCCATTCTGGGCGGCGATCGCTTTCCGGCCCGTCGCTGGGGCGGCATGGTCGTGTCGCTGGGCGGGTTGGCCTATCTGGTCTGGCCGGGGCAGGCGCAATCCTTTGACCCTTGGGCGCTGGGCCTGATGGCGCTGGCGGCGTTGGGATGGGGTGTCTATTCGCTGATCGGACGCCGGGCAAGCGCGCCTTTGGCCGCGACGGCGTGGAACTTTATCTATGCTGTTCCGCTGGTCGCGCTGGCGGCTATTCCGTTTGTGTGGGGCGAGGTCATGACGGCACCGGGCATCGGGCTTGCCATCACCTCGGGCGCGGTTACGTCCGGGCTGGGCTATGCGTTGTGGTATCATGTCCTGCCCGCGCTGGGCGCCAGCACCGGCGCCCTGGCGCAACTGTCCGTCCCGGTCATCGCCATGCTGGCAGGCGTGATCCTGCTGGGCGAGGTGTTGACGTTGCGTGCCGTCTTGGCCTCGGCGCTGGTTCTGGGCGGCATTGCCATCGGCCTTCTGCCCCGCCGCTAGCAACGCCGGACTTGCACGGCGGGCGGCAAGGGTCTATACGCCCCCGGTGGCGTCTTGCGCCACAGAATCAAAACCAAGAAAAGCCGTGTTTGGCCCCTTCCGCTTCGTGGGTCAGTTCCGGCAAGGAGAAGCGACATGAAATTGCATGAACTGCGCGACAATCCCGGCGCAACCAAACCCCGCAAACGCGTTGGCCGTGGTCCCGGCTCGGGCATGGGTAAAACCGCTGGCCGTGGTATCAAAGGTCAGAAATCGCGTTCGGGTGTGGCCATCAATGGCTACGAAGGCGGCCAAATGCCGCTCTATCAACGTCTGCCCAAGCGTGGCTTCAACAAGCCGAACCGCAAGAAGTTCGCCGTGATCAACCTGGGCCTGATCCAGAAATTCATCGACGAAAAGAAGCTGGACGCCAAAGACATCACCGAAGACACGCTGGTGGCCTCGGGTCTGGTGCGCCGCAAGCTGGACGGTGTCCGCGTTCTGGCCAAGGGCGAATTGACCGCCAAGGCCAACATCACCGTGACCGGCGCGTCGAAATCGGCTGTGGAAGCTGTCGAAAAAGCTGGCGGTAAATTGACCGTCGCTGCTCCGGCTGCAGCTGAATAAGACCTTGTGAGGGGCGCCGCTGCCCCTTACATGTCTACTCACGTTTTCAAGCGCCGCCGGAGCCGGGAACGGTCCGGCGGTGTCTTACTTGAAGAGGGGGCCTTATGGCATCTGCAGCAGAACAAATGGCCGCGAACATGAGTTGGGGCGCCTTCGGCAAGGCGACCGAGCTGCGTCAGCGGATTTTCTTCACGATCGGGCTTCTGATCATCTATCGCCTTGGCACCTATATCCCCATTCCGGGGATCGACGGCACCGCCCTGCGCGAATTCATGGATCAGGCGCAATCGGGCATCGCGGGCGTGCTTGGCATGTTCACCGGCGGCGCGCTGAGCCGCATGGGCGTCTTTGCTCTGGGCATCATGCCCTACATTTCGGCCTCGATCATCGTGCAGCTTCTGTCTTCCATGTGGGAGCCGTTGAAGCAGCTGAAGAAAGAGGGCGAACAAGGTCGCAAAAAGATCAACCAATACACCCGCTATGGCACCGTTCTGCTGGCCACCGGGCAGGCTTTCGCGCTGGCAAACAGCCTGCAAGCCGGTGATCTTGTCACCAACCCCGGCATGTTCTTCATCGCCGCCTGCGTGATTACCCTTGTCGGTGGCACCATGTTCCTGATGTGGCTGGGTGAACAGATCACCGCACGCGGCATCGGCAACGGTATTTCACTGATCATCTTCGTCGGCATCGTGGCCGAGATCCCCGCCGCCCTTGCACAATTCCTGGCCTCGGGCCGGTCAGGCGCGATCAGCCCTGCGGTGATCATCGGGGTGCTGGTGATGGTCGTTGCCGTGATTGCCTTTGTCGTGTTCATGGAACGCGCGCTGCGTAAGATCCATATCCAATACCCGCGCCGCCAGGTGGGGATGAAGGTGTATGACGGCGGCTCGTCTCACCTGCCCGTCAAGGTGAACCCGGCGGGCGTGATCCCGGCGATCTTCGCCTCGGCCTTGCTGCTTTTGCCGACCACGATCTCGACCTTCTCATCCGGGCAGGCCGGGCCGGTCATGTCGGTCATCCTGGCCTATTTCGGTCCGGGCCAGCCGCTCTATCTGCTGTTCTTCACGGCGATGATCGTGTTCTTCACCTTCTTCTATACGAAAGAAGTGGCGTTCAAGACGGACGAAGTGGCCGACAACCTGAAAAACCAGAACGGTTTTGTGCCAGGCATCCGCCCCGGCAAGAAAACCGCCGAGTATCTGGATTACGTCGTCACCCGCTTGCTGGTCCTCGGCTCGGCCTATCTGGCCGCCGTCTGTCTGCTTCCCGAGATTCTGCGCAGTCAGTTGGCGATCCCGTTCTATTTCGGCGGAACTTCGGTTCTGATCGTCGTGTCTGTGACGATGGACACGATCCAACAGGTTCAGTCACATCTGCTGGCCCACCAGTATGAAGGTCTGATCGAGAAGTCGCAGCTGCGCGGCAAAAAACGTTCGAAGAAGGCTCCGTCGCGTCGATGAATATCATTCTGCTTGGACCGCCCGGTGCCGGCAAAGGCACACAGGCTGCGAAACTTGTTGAAGATCGTGGCATGATCCAACTGTCCACCGGCGACATGCTGCGCGAGGCGAAAGCCTCGGGCACCGAGATGGGCCAGAAAGTGGCCGCGATCATGGACGCGGGCGAGCTTGTCACGGACGAGATCGTCATCGGCCTGATCGAAGAAAAGCTGGAAGGCGACACTGGCGGCGGCTTCATCTTCGATGGCTTCCCCCGGACGCTGGCGCAGGCCGATGCCTTGGGGGCTTTGCTTCAGAAACACGGCCAGTCGCTGGACGCCGTGATCGAGATGCAGGTCAATGACGACGTGCTTGTCGGCCGCATCGTTGGCCGCGCCGAGGAAGCCCGCAAGGCAGGCCAGCCCGTGCGCGCGGACGACAACGAGGAAAGCCTGAAGATCCGGCTGATGGAGTATTACAAGAAGACCTCGCCACTGATTGGTTACTACTATGCCAAGGGCGATCTTCAATCCGTGAACGGGCTGGGCACGATTGATGAAGTGCAGGCAGAAATCGCGGGTGTTCTGGACGCGTGAGCCATCAAGCCGACACTTGATAAGGCGAATGGTTCGGAAATCCTGACCTGTGAACAAAGACGGGTTGACGCCTGCGGCAATCCCATCTAAGTCACCCCATCCCTAACGGGAATCACGATGCAAACAAGGTCGCTCCTTTGCTGCATCAGACCATAGAATTCAGCGCGGCCCGCAGGAATAATCCGGCGGGCTTCCGTTGTGAAAAAAGGTTCCGGCATTACGGAACCGCAACGAAAAGGAAAGTGACACGTGGCACGTATCGCCGGCGTAAACATCCCGACCCACAAGCGGGTCCCGATCGCCCTGACTTATATCACCGGAATTGGTCACACTTCGGCCAAAGCCATCTGCGAAGCCGTCAACATCGACCCGACCCGTCGTGTGAACGAACTGTCGGATGCCGAAGTTCTGGCCATTCGCGAACACATCGACGCGACATATACCGTCGAAGGTGACCTGCGCCGTGAAGTGCAGATGAACATCAAGCGCCTGATGGATCTGGGGGCCTATCGTGGTCTGCGCCATCGTCGCAACCTCCCTGTGCGCGGTCAGCGTACCCACACCAACGCTCGTACCCGCAAAGGCCCCGCAAAGGCCATTGCCGGTAAGAAGAAATAAGGGAGGGTTTGACCAATGGCTCGTGATAAGACCCGCATGAAGCGTAAAGAGCGTAAGAACATCGCGTCCGGTGTTGCGCATGTGAACTCTTCGTTCAACAACACCAAGATCCTGATCTCGGACGTGCAAGGCAATGCGATCTCGTGGTCGTCGGCTGGCACCATGGGATTCAAAGGCTCGCGCAAGTCGACGCCCTATGCCGCCCAGATGGCTGCTGAGGACGCTGGCAAGAAAGCCCAGGAACACGGCGTCAAGACGCTGGAAGTCGAAGTTCAAGGCCCCGGTTCGGGTCGTGAATCGGCCCTGCGTGCGCTGGCTGCCATCGGTTTCAACATCACTTCGATCCGTGATGTGACCCCGATCGCCCACAACGGCTGCCGCCCGCCGAAACGCCGCCGCGTGTAATCAGAATATTTCGCCGGGCTGCGGTTGTCGCGGCCCGGTTTCCGTCATTTTAACCTCGGGCGTCCTGCCCTTTGGACATGGGGACAGGACTGGTATGGAGGGACGCATGATCCATAAAAATTGGGCCGAACTGATCAAGCCGACACAGCTTGAAGTCAAGCCGGGCAACGACCCTGCACGTCAGGCAACCGTCGTGGCCGAACCGCTGGAACGTGGCTTTGGTCTGACCCTGGGCAACGCCCTGCGCCGCGTGCTGATGTCGAGCCTGCAAGGCGCGGCCATCACGTCGGTTCAGATCGACAACGTGCTGCACGAATTCAGCTCGGTCGCCGGTGTGCGTGAAGACGTCACCGACATCGTGCTGAACCTGAAAGGTGTCGCGATCAACATGGAAGTCGAAGGCCCCAAGCGGCTGTCGATTTCGGCCAAGGGTCCCATGGTCGTGACTGCTGGCGACATCTCGGAAACCGCTGGTATCGAGATTCTGAACAAGGATCACGTGATCTGTCACCTGGATGATGGTGCCGACCTGTTCATGGAACTGACCGTCAACACCGGCAAGGGCTATGTTGCGTCGGACAAGAACAAGCCGGAAGACGCACCGATTGGCCTGATCCCGGTCGATGCGATCTATTCGCCGGTCAAGAAAGTGTCGTATGACGTTCAACCGACCCGTGAAGGCCAGGTTTTGGACTATGACAAGCTGACCTTGAAGCTGGAAACAGACGGCTCGGTCACGCCGGAAGACGCCGTGGCCTTTGCCGCGCGCATCGTGCAGGACCAGCTGTCGATCTTCGTGAACTTCGACGAGCCGGAAGCCGCTGGCCGTCAGGACGAAGACGATGGGCTTGAGTTCAACCCGCTGCTTCTGAAGAAGGTGGAC
>JAUHWP010000095.1 GCA_030424645.1 Alphaproteobacteria bacterium | reverse complement strand
GTCCTTGTCCTTGGCGCGGGCGATATATTCCGGGATCTGATCGACCGTGCCGATCTCGCGCAGCATCTCAAGGCAGGCCTGGTTGGCGCCACCATGTGCCGGCCCCCACAGGCAGGCGATGCCCGCTGCGATACAGGCAAACGGATTGGCGCCCGAGGACCCTGCCAGACGGACGGTCGAGGTCGACGCGTTCTGCTCGTGATCGGCGTGCAGGGTGAAGATGCGGTCCATCGCCTTGGCCAGGATCGGGCTGACCTCGTATTCCTCGGCCGGCACCGCAAAGCACATGCGCAGGAAGTTCGAGGCATAATCCAGATCGTTCTTCGGATAGACGAAAGGCTGACCGACCGAGTATTTATAGGCCATGGCGCAGATCGTCGGCAGCTTGGCGATCATGCGGATCGCGGCCACTTCGCGCTGCCACGGGTCGTTCACATCGGTCGAGTCGTGATAGAAGGCGGACATCGCCCCGACAACGCCGGTGATGATCGCCATCGGGTGCGCATCACGACGGAAGCCCGAAAAGAACTTCGTCATCTGTTCGTGGACCATCGTGTGGTTGGTCACGCGGCTTTCGAAATCTTCCAGTTCGGCTGCGTTCGGCAGTTCGCCATACAGCAGCAGATAGCAGACTTCGAGGTAATGCGATTTCTCGGCCAGCTGGTCGATGGGATAGCCGCGATACAAAAGCTCGCCCTTGTCGCCGTCGATGAAGGTGATGGTCGAATCGCAGCTTGCAGTCGAGGTGAAGCCGGGATCATAGGTAAAGACATCGCCCCGCGCATAGAGTTTGCGAATGTCGATCACGTCGGGCCCTGCCGTGGGCGAATATATCGGCAACTCCAGCTCTTTGTCGCCAAAGGTCAGCTTTGCAGTTCCAGTCGGTTTGGCCATTTTTATTTATCCCTTCGTGTTCGTATCCTGTCGCGCCCACCCCGGACGGGTCAGCCGCGTTGGCTTATTCTATGCGCTTGCCTCCTCAAGGCGCGCAACAGATTCGTCGCGTCCCAGAACAAGCATCATATCGAAAACGCTGGGGGTCACGGCGCGACCGGCAAGGGCTGCACGTAGGGGTGCAGCCAGTTTGCCAAATTTGGTCCCGTGCGCTTCCGCAAGCCCGTTCAGGATCCCTTCCAGCGTGTCGCGATCCCAGCTAGCATTTTGCAGCTGCGGCGTCAATTCTTTCAGTATACCACGGGATACTTCATCCAGGGCGCTTGCGGCCCTCTCGTCCTTTTCGATTGGGCGCGAAGCGGTGGCAAAGTTCGCTTTTTCAAGAAGTTGCGGGAATGTCTTCGCGCCGGTTTTCAACACATACATCGCATCGGTCAAAAGTTGACGTTGCTGCGCCTGCAAAGGTTTTTCGCCCGTCGCGGCAAGGAACGCCTCCAGTTCGGTCATCACCTCGGCATCGTCCATTGCCGCAAGGTGTTGCCCGGACAGATTGTCCAGCTTCTTGAAGTCGAAGCGCGCCGGGCTTTTGCCGATCCCTTTCAGGTCAAACCACTCCAGTGCCTGGGCATCGGTGAAGAACTCGTCGTCCCCGTGGCTCCACCCCAGGCGGGCCAGATAATTGCGCATCGCGCGGGCCGGATATCCCATGGCCTGATACTCCTCGACCCCAAGCGCGCCGTGGCGTTTGGACAGTTTCTTGCCGTCCGGCCCGTGGATCAGCGGGATATGCGCCCAGACCGGCACCGCCCAGCCCATCGCCTGATAGACAAGCTGCTGACGCGCGGCGTTGTTTAGGTGATCGTCGCCCCGGATGGCATGGGTCACGCCCATATCGTGATCGTCGACAACCACGGCCAGCATATAGGTGGGCGTACCATCGGAACGTAAACAAATCATGTCGTCCAGCTGCTCGTTGCGGATCGTGACGTCCCCCTGCACCTGATCGCGGATGACGGTGACGCCCTCGCGCGGGGCTTTCAGGCGGATCACGAAGGGGGCGTCGGGGCGGGTGGACGGGTCGGCATCGCGCCACGGCGACTGGAACAGCGTCGATTTACCCTCGGCACGGGCCGCGTCACGGAAGGCCTGAATCTCGTCCTGCGTGGCAAAGCACTTATAGGCATGTCCGTTTGCAAGCATCTCATGCGCCACCTCCGCGTGGCGGTCGGCGCGGTCGAACTGGCTGATCACATCGCCGTCGTGATCAAGCCCCAGCCACGCCATCCCCTTCAGGATCGCCTGTGTCGCCTCAGGGGTTGATCGGGCACGGTCGGTATCTTCGATCCTCAGCAGGAACTTCCCACCCCGGCCACGGGCAAAAAGCCAGTTGAACAGCGCGGTGCGGGCGCCACCGATATGCAGATAGCCGGTGGGCGAGGGGGCGAAACGGGTGACGATCTGATCGGTGGTCATGTGACGTTAACCTTTTGGAAACCATGCGGACGTTACTCAGGTCACACCGCGCGCGCGATGCGCGATGAACCGTGGGCCTGCGGGCAAGGGGTGACACCGCCCGGCGCAAGCCTGTCCCGAAAGGCTTTACGCAAAAGGGAGGCCGTGAACAAGGGTGCTGGTCCACAAGTTCCTGATCCGGATCGAAGAAGAGCGGGGTCGCCTTCTGCATTGGGCCCCGCTGTTTCTGGGCACGGGCATCGGCATCTATTTCGGGGTTGCGGCGGAACCGACGCTGCCGGTCTATGCGGGGCTGGCCGTGCTGATCGTGACCTGCGCGGTGATCGCGCGGATATGGCCATGGGGGATCGGCCCCCTTGCGATTGCTCTGGGGTTGGTCGGGCTGGGCTTTTGCCTGGCCGGGGCGCGGGCGCATCACGTGGCCGCCCCGGTTCTTGAGTTTCGATACTACGGCCCGGTCGAAGGCCGCATCGTGAAGATCGACCGCTCGCAGTCCGACGCGGTGCGCCTGACGCTGGATCAGGTGCGACTGGATGATGTCGGACCGACGCAGCACGCCACAATGGTGCGCGTGTCACTGCATGGCGATCAGCGTTTCCTGACCCCGGCCATTGGCCAGCGTGTCGCGCTGACCGCCCACCTGTCCGGCCCAAATGGTCCGGTTGAACCCGGCGGGTTCGATTTCCAGCGCATGGCATGGTTTCGCGGCATCGGGGCGGTCGGTTACACCCGTGTGCCTGCGCTGCTGCTGGCCCCGCCCGAGCCGGGGCTTGCCCTTGCGGTGGGGCAGATGCGGCAGGCCATTGGTGCCTGGGTGCGTGGGGTGCTGCCGGGCGAAACCGGCGCTTTTGCAGCGGCCATCACGACCGGCGACCGGTCCGCCATGGGCAGTGAAACGATCGAGGCGCTCCGGGCCTCGAACCTCGCGCACCTGCTGGCAATCTCGGGGCTGCATATGGGGTTGTTGACGGGGTTTGTCTTTCAGGCGGTGCGGATGGTTCTAAGCTTGTGGCCGGGCCTTGTCCTGCGCGTCCCGATCAAGAAACTGGCCGCCTGTGTGGCGATCCTGTCGGGCGGGTTCTACCTGGCCCTGTCTGGCGGCAACATCGCGACGGAACGCGCCTTCATCATGGTTGCGACCATGTTCGTGGCCATCCTGTTCGACCGCCGCGCCCTGTCGTTGCGGGCGGTGGCGATGGCGGCATTGATCGTCATGACCCTGCATCCCGAGGCGCTGGTCGAACCGGGATTCCAGATGTCCTTTGCCGCGACAACGGCACTGGTCGCGGTGTTCGGCTGGCTGCGGGACCGAACGCGGGACGACAGGGCGTGGCGGGCCCCCAAATGGGCGCGTCCTGCCTTGGCGGTCGTGATTTCATCCTTCGTGGCGGGGATGGCCACCGCGCCGTTCGGGGCGGCGCATTTCAACCAGATCAGTCATTTCGGACTGCTCGCCAACCTTCTGTCCGTGCCGGTCATGGGGGCGCTGATCATGCCGCTGGCGGTCTTGGCGGCGCTCTTGTCGCCGGTGGGTCTGGGATGGGTGCCGATCAAGCTGATGGGCCCGGCGATTGACTGGATCATCGGGGTTGCGCGCTCTGTCGCGTCGCTGGACGGTGCGACGGGGCAGGTGCCGGCGCCACCCGATGCGGTGCTGCCGCTGGTTGCCGTGGGCGGGATCATTGCCAGCCTGCTGACGACGCGCGCGCGCTGGGTGGCGCTGGCGCCATTTGCGCTGGCTGGGCTGCTGTGGTCCCAGACGGTGCGCCCGCCCGTTCTGATCAGCGCCACGGGCGGGCTGGTCGGGGTGATGACCGATCAGGGCCGCGCCCTGTCCAAGCCGCGCGGCGAAAGCTTCGCCGCGTTGTCCTGGCTTGAGAATGATGGCGACCCGGCGGATCAGGACATCGCCTTCGCCCGTGCCGGGTTCACGGGTGACAAGGGGCGATTGCGTGCCGAGATCGACGGCGCGACGCTGATCCACCTGACCGGGCGCGGGGCGGGGGGTCAGGCACCGGGGGCCTGTGCTGTCGCCGGGGTCGTCGTGCTGTCGGGCAAGCTGACCGCGCCCACCCCACCGGATTGTGTTGTGCTGGACCGTGCCACATTGACCAAGGCGGGCGCGGTGGCCCTTTGGCCCGAAGGTGGCGGCTTTCGCATCCAGACCGCCCGTGACGCCGTCGGCAACAGGCTTTGGACCCGCTAGGGCGCAAGCCTGTTGCCCGCCACGCGCAAAGCCCCTAGCTTTCCCGCAAAGGAGCACCAAATGGTCGAAACAGCCGGACGGATCACCCTGTGGGGGGTCGAAGTTTTCGTGGCCGCCGCCGACGAACGCTCGATCTCGGTCGCGGCGCGCAGGCTGGGGGCAAGCCCGTCCTCGGTCAGCCAGCAACTGACCAACCTTGAAACCGCGCTTGGCACCACGCTGCTGGACCGGTCCGCCCGCCCGATGGGCCTGACCCCCGCCGGGGCGCTGTTTCTGAAACGGGCGCAGGCCATTCTGAACGAAGCCGAGCAGGCCCGCGCCGAACTGGCGCTGGGGGCGATGTCGCAACTGTCGCGCCTGCGCCTTGGCATGATCGAGGATTTCGATGCCGACGTGACCCCACGCCTTCTGTCGGAACTGGCCAGCGACATGCAAACCACCCGGTTTCTTCTGGAAACCGGGGCGTCGCACCGGCTGCACGACCAGTTGGACGCCCGCGCGCTGGATGTGATCATCGCCGCCGATACCGGGGCGTCGGCCCCTTGGATGGAGGTGCACGCGCTGATGGAGGAACCGTTCGTCGCCGCTGTGCCGAAGGGCGTGATCGACCACGCCGACCCGGCGGCGACCCTGCGGGACCTGCCGCTGGTGCAATACACCGCGCGCCATCACATGGGGCGGGTCATCGCGGATCATCTGGCACGGCAGAACATCCACCTGAACAACCGGTTCGAACTGGACAGCTATCACGCGATCATGGCGATGGTGGCGGCGGGAGCAGGCTGGACCATCATCACGCCGCTTGGGTTTTTTCACGCCCAGCGGTTCCGCGCACAGACCGAATTGATCGAGATGCCGTTTGCGCCGATCACCCGGCGCATCAACCTGACCGCCCGCGAGGGGGTGTTGGGCGCGCTGCCGCATGACATGGCCACACGCGCGAAAACCATATTGGCCGAGATGGTGGTGGACCCCGCCGCGCAATCCTATCCATGGTTGCGTGACAAACTGGTGGTTCTCTGATCCGTCCGGTTCAGGCCGCGTTCGTGTCCGCCGAGGGGGCTTTGACGTCCGCCGCCGCCGCGACCAGCGCATCGGCGATGAAATCCAGTTCAGGCTGTTTCAGTCGCACCGGCAGCCGGGTGTCACAGGCGCGCATCAGCATATCGCGGGTTTGCGGCAGCGCGCCCTGATCGCCGATGAAATGCCAGTTCCAGAAGGCGCGCGCGTTGTCCGTGCTCATCCCGAACACCTGCACTGAAACACCACGACGTTTTGCGGCGTCCTGAAAGGCGCGGGTGTCCTCGTCGCTCATCCCGACAAGGTTGAACTGGATCGAATCCGGGGCGCGGGTTTCCGGGTCAAGGGGCGGCGGCACCTTGATCCACGGGCTTTGGTTCAGCCTGTCCGCCACATAGTCATGGTTCCTCAGCCCGTCGGTCACACGCCGTTCAAGCTCGGCCAGTTGCGGTCGGATGACCGCCGCCGACAGGTTCGACAGGCGGGTGTTGTAAAGCGGCAGCCGGTTCTGCCAGCGGGCAAAGGCATCTTCCAGCGCCCCGGTGTTGTCACCGTGCGGGCCTTTGTGCTTTTTCCAGTTGTGCTCGTATGCGCCCGACATGATCACCGCGCGGGCAACCAGATCGGCATCGTCGGTGATCAGGATCCCGCCTTCCCCCGCATTCAGCATCTTGTAGGACTGGAACGAGAAACAGCCGATCTTGCCGATGGTGCCGATCTTGCGCCCGTGCCACAGCGTGCCCAGCGAATGGGCGGCGTCCTCGATCACCGGAACGCCCGCCGCGTCACACAGCGCCATGATCGCGTCCATGTCTGAGGTATGCCCGCGCATGTGGCTGATGATCACCGCCTTGATGTCACCGGTCAGCTTGGCGGCGAAATCATCCATGTCGATGCGGTAATTGTCTTTGACGTCCACCAGAACGGGCTGGCAATCCGCATGCACGACCGAGCTTGGCACGGCAGCGAAAGTAAAGGCCGGGATAAGAACTCTGGCGTCGCGCGGCAGGTCCAGCGCCTTCAGCGACAGAAACAGCGCCGCCGAACAACTGGCCACGGCCAGCGCATATTTCGCGCCCATCAGGTCGGCAAATTCGGCCTCAAGCAGGCTGACCGGGGCATCTTCGGGGGCGGTGTAACGAAACAGGTCGCCGGATTGCAAAAGCCGGTCAATCTCGGCGCGGGCGGTTTCGGGGATGGGTTCGGCGTCATAGACGTTGGGGGCAAGGGTCAAAGGCGGCTCCTGCTCGTGTGGACGAGAATCGGGTAATTTCGATTTACCGAAACTCTTCTTCGGATAATCCGTAAAGGAAATGCCCCCGGAAAACCAGAAATTTGTGCCCACCTGCCACCGGGACCACCGATCCGCCGATACGACCGAAAAGAAGGGGGCAATCGCTGTTGCCCCCGATCTGTCTTAGACGTTCAGCAGAAGATGCTCACGCTCCCACGGGCTGATGACCTGCAGGAACTCGTTGTATTCGGTCTGCTTCACGATGGAATAGACCCGCGCAAATTCCGGGCCCAACACCTCGTGCAGGCTGGTGGCCGCGTCGAACAGTTCCAGCGCATAACCCAGATCGCGGGGGATATCTTCTTCCCCCTGATAGGCGTCGCCGCGGAACTGCGGCGTCGGGCGCTTTTCTTCCATCAGGCCCAGATACCCCGCCGCAAGGCTGGCGGCGATGCCCAGATAGGGGTTGCAATCCATGCCCGCGATACGGTTTTCGACCCGCCGCGCCTTGGGCGAGGACAAGGGCACTCGAATGCCCGTCGTGCGGTTGTCACGGCCCCATTCCAGGTTGATCGGGGCGGCATTGTCTTTCACGTAACGGCGATAGCTGTTGACGTAAGGCGCCAGCACCGCCACCGCGCTGGGCAGGTGGTTCTGCATCCCGGCAATGAAGTGGAAAAACGCGTCGGTGTCGCCCCCCTGCGGCCCGGCAAAGATGTTCTCGCCGGTTTTGCGGTCCAGCACCGAATGGTGGATGTGCATGGCCGATCCGGGTTCTTCGGCAATCGGCTTTGCCATGAAGGTGGCAAAGCAGTCGTGGCGCAACGCGGCCTCGCGGATCAGGCGTTTGAAATAGAACACCTCGTCCGCCAGCTTGATCGGGTCGCCGTGGATCAGGTTGATCTCAAGCTGGCCGGCGCCGCCTTCCTGGGTGATGCCGTCGATCTCGAACCCCTGGGCTTCGGCGAAATCATAGATGTCGTCGATCACCGGCCCGAACTCGTCCACCGCCGTCATCGAATAGGCCTGACGCGCCGCGGCCGGACGGCCCGAGCGGCCCATCATCGGTTTGATCTTCTCGGCCGGGTCAATGTTGCGGGCGACCAGATAGAACTCCATCTCGGGCGCGACAATCGGCTCCCACCCTTGCGCGTGATACAGTTCGACCACACGTCGCAGCACGTTGCGCGGGCTGAACGGGATGGGATTCTTCTTGCGGTCGAAGGCGTCATGGATCACCTGAAGCGTCCAGTCGCCGGTCCAGGGGGCGGCGGTGGCCGTGGACATGTCCGGCACCAGCGTCATGTCGCGTTCGATGAAGCCCTCGTCCCCGGCGGCTTCGCCCCAGTCGCCCGTGATGGTCTGGTAAAACACGCTGTCTGGCAGGTGGAAGTAATCCTGCCGGGTAAACTTGTTGGCCGGCACGGCCTTGCCGCGTGCGATACCGGGCAGGTCCGAGACAATACATTCCACCTCGTCCAGCCGCTTGCCGTCCAGATACCGCTGGGCGGCTTCGGGCAGGTTTTCCATCCAACCCTTCGGATCAGTGTTCGCGCTGTCCATCACTTGTCCCCTTTGTTCAGGATCTCTGCCATCTGGTTTGCGAATTTGTCGGCGTCTATGGCCTGTGTCAGCCCGTCTTGGGCGTGGGACAGGATGTCCTCGGATATGGTGCCGCGCCCGCGATATTTGATCAAAGCGTCGATCATCCGGGCGGTAAATTCCGGGTGGGGCTGGATCGTCATGATCTTGTCGCCGATCATCAGCCCGGCATTGGCGCAGAAATCGTTCGAGGCAAAAACCCGTGCCCCTTTGGGCAGCTCTGTCACCTGATCCTGATGCCACGCGTTCAGGGCGATCTGTTCGCCGCCGATGTCATAGACCTGCCGCCCGACGGCCCAGCCGCCATCAAACTTCTCGACCTTGCCGCCAAGGGCTTGCGCAATGATCTGGTGGCCAAAGCACACACCGACCAGCGGCAGGTCCGCATCGCGGATGTCGCGGATCAAGGTCTCAAGCGGCGGTATCCAGTCGTGATCTTCATAAGCCCCGTGCTTCGACCCCGTGATCAGCCAGCCATCGGCCGCGTCAGGGCCATCGGGAAACTGGTTGTCCACCACGCTGTAGGTTGTGAAGTCATAGCCATGCCCGTCCAGAAGACGGGTGAACATCTGGCCATAGTCGCCCAGTTCGTCGCGCACTTCATCAGGGGAATGGCCGGTTTGAAGGATACCGATCCGCATGAATCACCGAATTTGATCAAATTATGAACCGGACACTAGCCGAGCCATTGTGCCGGGGCAAGGGGGGAAATCGGATGGTTGCTGCGCCGCTTGGTTCTCGGCGATGTCAGCGCATCAGGGTGCGCATGAAACCGGGACGCCGGATCACCGCCTGCGGCAGGTGCCGGTTCAGCCGTTTTCCAACCAGCCCGAAGATCGTGATCACCACCAGCGTCAGCAGGATGAAGAACCCGGCCAGAATGGGATAAGGCACGAAAGGGTTGAACGTCTTGTCCGCGAAATAGCTGGCGTAATAGAGCGCATCGCCCCGCTGCTGCCATACCGGAAAGCCCGAGAAAAAGACCAGCGCGGTCGCGTGAAACAGAAAGATCGCCTCGTTCGTGTAAGCAGGCCAGGCCAGCCTCAGCATGGATGGCCAGACGATCCGGGTGAACCGGCTGCGCCCGGTGATGCCATAGGCGTCAGCGGCCTCAAGATCGCCCTTGGGGATGGATTGCAGCGCGCCATAGAAGATTTCCGCGGTATAGGCAGTGGTGTTGAGAAACAGAACCAGCGTCGCCCCCAGCCAGGCCGAGGTGAAGGGCGCCAGAAAGGGAACGCTTTGCTTCAGTACGACGAAGACCGCATAGGCAAAGAACATCTGGATGAACAGGGGCGAGCCGCGAAAGACGTAGATGAAGAACTCGGCCGGTTTGCGCAGCCACGCATTCCGGCTGTTCTTGGCCAGCGCCATGCCAGTGGCGGCAAAGAACCCGAGCGCGATGGCAACCAGCCCGAAATAGATGTTCCAGATCATGCCGGAACCAATCAGCGTCACCTGTTCGCACAGGGTGAAATCGGTGCGCGGCAGCAGGCGTTCGCCAATACCGACCGAGCGCAGCGCGTAATCCTGAATGGTCTGAAGGCAGCTCATTGCGTGGCCTTTCGCAGCGCTTCACCGGCGGCCGTGGCTTGCCCGTGTGACAGGCGGCGGGTGATCCGTTTGAAGACCCGCTCACTGACCGAGGTCAGCATCAGATAGAACACCAGCAACCCGAAGAAATAGATCGCGTGCCAGTTGCCATGCGGATAGTCGGAAAAGCGGGCGGTTTTGGTGGCCCCCAGTTCGCGGGCCCAATAGACGATATCCTCGACCCCCAGAAGGAACAGAAGCGGCGTGGCTTTCACAAGGATCATCCACAGGTTCGACAGGCCGGGCAGGGCATAGATCCACATCTGCGGCACCAGGATACGCCAGAAGGTCTGGCGCGTGGTCATGCCATAGGCTTCGGCGGTTTCAAGCTGCGCGCGCGGCACGGCCCGCATGGCGCCATAAAGCACATTGGCCGCGAAAGCGCCGAATACGATCGAAAAGGTCAGGACCGCCAGCGCAAACCCATAGGTTTCGTGGATCCATTGCGGACTGGTGGACAAGGGCAGCTTGGCTTGCGAGCAAACCACGAAGTCACTGCCCTGGCGGATCGGCTCGGACCAGTCGGGGCATTTGACCTTGTGGCGCAGATACTCGAACGCCTGATCCAGCGCGATGACAAAAAACATGAAAAAGGCGATGTCGGGCACGCCGCGCACAATCGCCGTATAGGCCTTGCCCAGAAGGCTGAGCGGCAGGAACCGCGACCGCGCGGCCGAGGCGCCTGCAAAGCCGAACAGCAGCGCCACGGGCGCGGTGATCAACAAAAGCACGATCACCGTCACGAACGAGAAATAGAACCCCATGTGCTTGCCCGTGGTCAGGTAGCAACTGAGCCAGGTCAGGCCTTCAAGCGTTGACGGGTCGGTGCAGTAGGAGAACATCGCAATTACCGATCGGGGGTGTCCCGGCGCGCCGTTGGGGGCGCGTCATCCGGGCAAGGAAATGGCCCACGCGGCAGATGCGCGTGGGCCGAGGTTCAGATTAGAACTGCGAAGCGACTTCCCACTTGGCAATCAACTCGTTCAGCGAACCGTCATCCTTCATCGACTGGATCGCCGCGTCGAACGTGTCACGCAGGTCGCTGTCGCTTTCGCGGAAGCCCATACCGACGCCACCGCCGATGGCTTCCATCCGCTCCAGCATCACCAGCCCGTCCGAGCCGACCATCGTGTCAAGGAAGCTCTTGTCGGCCAGAACCGCGTCCGCTTCACCGCTTTTCACGGCGGCGACGGTTTCCTCGATCAGGGCATCCCCGCCCAGTTCGCGCAGCACGTAGGAGAACACCGTCGCACCCAGGAAGATCGCAAAGATGTAGGCCGTGGTGTTGAAGGTCGAGATCAGCACGGTCCTGAGCTTTTGGAAGGTCAGCTTGCGATAGCCCAGCGCCAGCAGGGTCGCACCCAGTGCGCCGACGCCGGACGCCTCGGTCGGCGTGGTGATGCCGGCAAAGATCGACCCGAGAACCGCGAGGATCAGGGCCAGCGCGGGAAGGACGGCAACGGCCACTTCCCTGACGGCCGCCCAGTCCGGCGATTTCGCCCCCTCGGGAACCGGGGCGGTTTTCGGGTTCACCAGCGCAATGACGAAGATATAGACGAGGTACAGCCCGCCGATGATCACGCCGGGAAACACCGCGCCCATGAACAGATCGCCCACCGACAGCGCCATCTGGTCAGCCATGATCACCAGCATGATCGATGGCGGGATCAGGATGCCCAGCGTTCCCCCGGCGCAGATGATGCCCGTTGCAAAGCTGTGGTCGTAGCGCATCTTGAGCATTTGCGGCAAAGCGAGAAGGCCCATCAATGTCACGACTGCCCCCACGATGCCGGTCGCG
>JAUHWP010000094.1 GCA_030424645.1 Alphaproteobacteria bacterium | reverse complement strand
TGAAAACCTCAGCCGTGATTACGAAGTCGGCGGCGGGCTGTTTTCCAAGCCGAGGATTCTGCAGGCCGTCGCCGGGACCAGCTTTTCCGTGGCGGCAGGCAAGACCCTTGCCATCGTGGGCGAAAGCGGCTGCGGCAAGTCGACCCTCGCGCGGCTTGTTACGATGATCGAAGAACCAACTGGCGGCACACTGACAATCAATGGCAGGCCGGTCAGCCCTGACGATTGGGCAAGCCTGCGCAACTCGGTTCAGATCGTCTTCCAGAACCCCTACGGCTCGCTCAACCTGCGCCACCGGATCGGTTCGATCCTTGCCGAGCCTCTCAAGATCAATCGACCTGAAATGAGCGCTGCCGATCGCAAGGCAAAGGTGGTCGAGATCATGGACCTCGTCGGCCTCCGCCCCGAGCATTATGATCGCTACCCCCACATGTTCTCTGGCGGACAGCGCCAACGCATTGCATTGGCGCGTGCGTTGATCCTGGAGCCTGGGCTGCTGGTGCTGGATGAACCGGTGTCGGCGCTTGACCTGTCGATACAGAGTCAGATCCTCAATCTGCTGCTTGATCTTCAGGAGCGGTTGCAGCTGGCCTATCTGTTCATCTCGCACGACCTCTCGGTGGTGCGTCATGTCGCTGACGACGTGATCGTGATGTATCTCGGGCGACCGGTGGAAACCGGACCCAAGGACGAGGTCTTCTCCCGGCCCAGGCACCCTTACACGCGCGCGCTTCTTTCCGCGACGCCCAAGGCCGACCCCCGCAGTGTTTCTGGCCGGATCCGTCTGGAAGGGGAACTTCCTTCGCCCCTTGCAATCCCGCCGGGGTGCCCCTTCGCGCCGCGCTGCTGGAAGGTGCAGGATAGATGCAGGGCCGAACGGCCCGAATTGGAAGGCAACGACCAGAAGGCCGCGTGCTTCTTTCCGATTTCGCAGGACGCCGTCGACCACCCGTAATACAAGCTCTGGGCAATCCCTTCAGAGTGACACGACCCGGCCAGGCTGTCCGCCACGATCTGAATCTTTTGAGGGACAGTCTTCGACAAAGCGGCGGGGGCCGGGTTGACTTTCTTTTTCGACCTTCCTCATTGATGTAAAAAATTAACCAGTTAATTTCATGGCTTGGTGTTGACGGGCGGATGTGGCGCACCAGGACTATCAGACTACGCCGTTCGCATCGGGTTCGGTGATCAGGGTTGGGAACAGTGCCGGGTCGACCGATACCGTTGTCGCGCCGACGGGCGGCGCGCTTTGTGCCAGCGCACCGTTCGATCCTTTTGCCAATCCCGCCACGACACCGGGATACACGGCCAGCGGATGTGCAACGGTTCCGGGTGGGTATACCAGCGATGCGACAGCGCCTGTCGTGACGGTTCCCGCCAACATCCCGGTCAACACCGGTGTTCACCAGCACCCAGCCGAACATCTCGGTCCAGGTGCCTTTCACCGACAGTTCGGCCATCGTGAGCTTTCCAACGCCAACGGCAAGCGACAACACACCAGGTGTCACGGGCACGCAGATCAGCGGGCCTGCGTCGGGAAGCGCCTTCCCGCTGGGCACGATCAGCGATGATTTCAATTCGTCGCGCTGGTTTGCCAGTGCCGCCCTGTTCGGGGATATTCAACGCGATGATCTGGCCATTCGGCCAACCCTGTGCCTGAACTATTTCCGCGAAACGACGGACGCATTCGTGAACGGTCTTGGGGCCACGATCGGCGGCCAGGAAATCCAGCCGGGCGATCTGACCATGGGGGCGGCCTTCGTGTGGAACACAACCGCGGCAAATGGCTGGACATCGTCGCCCTTCGTGAAGGTGGACGGGATCTGGACCTATGAAGCCTCGGGCGGCACAGGGCGGTTGTCCACAATCATCCCTATTACGGCTCGTCACACACACCCGACCTGGCCATCGTGATCCCGATCTTTCACAAGGGCGAGCTGGTCGGCTACTCGGCCAATACCGCACACCATATCGACATCGGGGCGGCAACGCCGGGCCTGATCATCGACGTGCCGGACGTCTATGCCGAGGGTATGCTGTTTGCCGGCACCAAGCTTTACCGCAAGGGCGAGCGTAACGAGACCATGTGGAGCTTTATCCGCAACAACTCTCGTGCCGCGCGTCAGCTGGTGGACGATATCGAAGCACAGATCGCGTCGGCCCGGCTTGGGGTCAAGCGGTTCAAGGAACTGCTCGACCATTATGGGTGTGACCTTGTTTTCGGGGCGTGCAACCAGCTGATGGATTATTCGGAAACGATGCTGCGCCAGCGCATTGCGGCGATCCCTGATGGCGAGTATCGGGCCGAAGGCTGGCTTGACGATGACGGGCGCAACCGGGGTCAGCACCTGCCGGTGAAGGTCTGCGTGCGTGTCGCGGGTGACAACATCACGGTGGATCTGACCGGTTCGGCCCCACAAACGCCCACCGCCTACAACGTGCCGTTCGAAGGGTCGACCAAGGTTGCCGCGTTTGCGGCCTTCCGCAAGCTTCTTCTGGATACGGCCACATCGGAAACCCGGGTGCCGTCCAACCAGGGTTCGTTCCGGCCGATCGAAGTGATCGCACCCAAGGGAACGATCTTCAATCCCGAGGCGCCCGCATCAGCCGAGGCGCGGTTTACCCAGTGCAACTACATGATCGACCTGATCATGAAGGCGATGGCGCCGGTCCTTCCCGAAGAGATCATCGCCGGGTCTTCGGCCTCGATCTCGTTTGCGTCCTATGCCGGGGTGCGCGAGAGCGGCGACTATTGGGTGTTTCTCGAGGTGAACGAGGGCGCCTATGGCGGGCGCCCGGAATCCGATGGCCCGGATGCCATCGACAACCTGATGGCCAATACCCGCAACAATCCGCTTGAAGACCTGGCGATGCATATCCCCATGATCTGTGAACGGTACGAATTGCGTGACGATGTCATGCCGGGCGCCGGTAAGCATCGTGGTGGGATCGGCGTCGTCAAATCCCAAAGGATGCTGACGGACGGGATCATCACCCACGAAAGCGAACGCCATTCCAATGTGCCCTGGGGCATCTTTGGCGGCACCGAAGGCGCGGCGGGAAAATGTGAAATCTATAATGCCGCAAGTAACGAACCGGCAAAGGAAATGCACTCCAAGTTTCACGGTCTGGAAGTCCGCAAGGATGACGTGATGGCCTATTACAACCCCTGCGGTGGTGGGTATGGCAGCCCGCTGGAACGGTCGCCTCAGAAGGTTCTGGATGATGTCCTCGACGGCTTCTGCTCGCCCGAGCATGCCCGCGACGTTTATGGCGTCGTGCTGGACCTTGAAACGGAAACGGTCGATCTGGCCGCCACCGAGGCACATCGCAAAACGCTGGAAGCCGCACTCTAGCGGTGTGGGCATGATGCCAAACACGAATTCGGGCGTCCCGGCAAACGGGGCGCCGACGGAGAGATGACGAAAAACAACAGGGAAAATAACCATGACTGTCACGGAACAAATCCGCAGTGCGGAACAGGAGCGGACGGGTCTGATCGAGGAATCCATCCTGCCGACCTTGCTGGCTCAACGCCCCATCGGGTTGGTCGGTTACGCCTGGATCTGGGTCGGCATTGCGGTGATCATCGCGACCTATTCGCTGGGCGCTGCCGGTGTCGGGGGTGGCGTGCCGCTGGCCACGGTCATCCTGGTCATCATGCTGGCAAATATCGCGATCGGGGCCTTCATGGTGCTGACCGCAGATATCGGAACCGAACACGGCCTGTCCTTCGCAGTTTATCTGCGCGCACCTTTTGGCATCCACGGCACCCATCTGCCTTCGATCTCGCGCGGGATCGTTGCGGCGATGTGGTTCGGCATCCAGACCTACCTTGGGGCGCTGGCCCTGAACGGGATAGGTGAATACTTTCTGGGCTATGACAACTGGGTGGTCTGGTATGTGATCTTCGGCATCCTGCAGGTGGTGAACACGGCGATGGGCATCAAATCCGTCGAACGCCTGGCCTCGTTCGCGGCCCCGGCGATTATCGCGATCTCGATCTGGATGTATGTCACGCTTGAAGGTGTCGCCCAGACAAACGGCCTGAATATCTGGAATTTCCGCGGCACTGGTGAAATGACTCTTCTGGTGCTCTTCATCGCGAATATGGGGTTCTGGTCGACACTTGCCATCGACATTCCGAACCTGACCCGGTTTGTGAAAACCGAAGCGGGCGCGAAAAGCTTTGTTCAGCGGAACAAGAATATCTTTCTGGCCCAGTTGATCGCGCTGCCCGTCACGCAGGCGCTGATTGCAGGTCTTGGCGGTGTTTCTTTCATCGCCACGGGGAACTGGAATCCGATTGAGGTGATCCAGCGCCAGGGAGAGGGGATTTCACTGGTGGTTCTGCTTGCCCTGGTCGTGCTGGCACAGTGGTCGACAAACAACTCGGCGAACCTTATTCCATCCGCCCTGACCTTCATCAACCTGGCTCCGCGGGTCATCAACTACAAGCTCGGTGTTGCGCTGGCCGGTGTCGTGGGCACCTTGTGCTTTCCCTGGGAGATCCTCAATAACCTCTTCGTCTTTCTGGGGTATTACGGCGCGTTCCTGTCGGCGATTGGCGGGATCATGGTGGCTGACTACTATATTCTGCGCAAACGCCGGTTGAACGTGCCCGATCTGTACAAACCCGATGGCCAGTTTCGTTACTGGGGCGGTTTCAACCCCGCCGGTCTGCTGGCCTGGGTCATCGCCGGTGGCATTGCGGCCTGGTATTCGCAGTATGCCTTTATCATCGGGTTCCCATTGGGGCTGGTTCTTTACATCGTCCTGATGAAGACGCTGGTTCTGCCCGGAAACCCGCAGGCCGAAACCAGCAGCGACTATTCCAACGACTACCTCGCCACCAGCGAGGGTGTCAGCTGGGTCTATCTGGGCAGCGGTCAGTTTCGTCGGTTGGCCCCCGACAAGGCGCATGGCGAAGCGGTCAGACGCGAAGATCTCTGACAGACCCACAACCTCCCCTGAACTGGTCCGCATCTTCTGGTGCGGGCCTTTTTTGCCGGAAAGGCACAACTCGCACAACGATGGGCACGGTGAAGCACTAAGTAGTATCATGGACAACGACCGCGTCGCCCCAGGTGATTTGAAACGTCCATGGTTTTGTCTCGCCGCCTTACCTTAACGGAATGGGGCGCTGTTCCTCGATCGCTTCCATCGCGAAATACGAGGTGACGGTCTCAAGCTCGATATTGCCGATCAGGCGCTTATAGACATCGTCATACCCGGCCATGTTGCCCACGACGATCTTCAGCAGGTAATCGTATTCGCCGCCGATGCGGAAGAAGTCGATCACTTCGGGGATCGCCGAGACATGGTTGCGGAACTGGCGCAGCCAATCGGACGAATGGTGCCGCGTCTTGATCAGCGAAAAGACGACGAAGCCGCCGCCCAGCTTCTCGCGGTCGATCACCACCGTGCGGTTGCGGATCGCGCCCTTTGCCTCCAACGTCTTGAGCCGCCGCCAGCAGGCGTTTTGCGACAAGCCGACCTTGTCGGCCAGCGCGCGTTGGGACTGCGCCGCGTCGCGCTGTAGCTCTTCCAGGATACGATAGTCAAATTGATCGAATTTCTGTGCCATTGTTCGATTATATGACCCAAAAAATGAATTTCAACGACTAAGAACTGTGAAGAAATTTGTGATTATTGCGTCATTATGGGCTGATCAAAGCAGAGGACACCATGACGGCTCTCAACGAATTCAAGGCGGCGCTTGACGGGGCTGATATTCACGATCAGATCCGCAAGGGATTGATTGGCGAGGATGTGCAGATCGACGGGCCGTTCGGGCCAAAGCCGCTGATCTATGCCGATTACGTGGCGTCCGGCCGTGCGCTGGCGCAGGTCGAGGATTTCATCCGTGATCGCGTGCTGCCCTATTATGCCAACACCCATACGCAGGCGTCGTTCTGTGGCGAATACATGACCAAGCTGCGCGAGGCGGCGCGGGCCGAGATTGCCCGCCTGACCGGCGCAGGGCCGGGGATGAGCGTGGTTTTCACGGGGGCGGGATCGACCGCCGGGATCAACCGGATCGTCGGTTTGCTGGACCTGGCAACCCTTGTCGCCGAAGGGCAGCGGGTTGTGGTTCTGACGGGTCCCTATGAGCATCATTCCAACATTCTGCCGTGGCGTGAAACCGGGGCCGAGGTGATCGAGATCGCCGAGGCACAGGGCGGTGGCGTCGACATGAACGACCTGGCCCGTGCGCTTTGGGCGGCCAAAGGGGCCGCGCGGATTGTCGGCACCTTTTCCGCCGCGTCGAACGTGACGGGCATTCTGACCGATGTGGATGCGGTGACGCGAATGCTGCGGTCGCATGGGGCGCTGGCGATCTGGGATTATGGCTGCGCGGGTCCGTATTGCAAGATGGACATGAAGCCGGGCAGCGATGCCCAGAAGGACGCCATCGTCTTTTCGGTGCACAAGTTTCCGGGTGGCCCCGGAGCCAGCGGTGTGGCCGTGATCCGCGACGGGATCGCCCGCCGTGCCACGCCAACCCTTCCGGGTGGCGGCACGGTCAGTTTCGTGTCGCCCTGGGGCCATGTGTATTCCGACAATCTGGCGGCGCGGGAAGAGGGTGGCACCCCGAATGTGACGGGCGATATTCGCGCGGTGTTGGCGATGCTGGTCAAAGAGGCTTTGGGGCAGGACTGGCTGGACAAACGTCAGGCCGACCTGCGGATGCGGGCCCTGGATGTCTGGCAGGCCAATGACCGGATCCAGCTGTTGGGAACACCGGGCGCCGAGGCCTTGCCGATCTTTTCCTTCCGGGTGCGGGACGGGCAGGGCGAACAGGTCCACCACCAGTTCTTCACCCGGCTGCTCAGCGACCTGACGGGCGTGCAAGCGCGCGGTGGTTGTGCCTGCGCCGGGCCTTACGGTCACAGGTTGCTTGGGCTGGGCAAGGCTGATTCCGACGCCACCATTGCCGCGCTGGAGCAGGGCGAGGAAACAGCCAAGCCTGGCTGGGTGCGGCTGAACCTTTCTGCCCTGATGACGGACGAGAAGGCAGATTTCATCATTCAGGCGGTGGACGATCTGGCGCGGATCGCTCAAGATTACACGGCACAGTATAACGTCGATACCAGTACCGCCCGTTTCAAAGCCCAAGCCTTGCCCGAGGATACGCTTGCTTCATGACAAGACGCTGGCCGGTCCGCATCTGTGCGGAGTGATCAGGACGTGACGGACCACGACACTTGAAGGACAACCAACATGACACATGACACAGCTTCCCCGATCGACGGCCAGGGCTTGCCCGCGTTGGAGGCCCGTTTGCGTGAAGATCTGAACTTCCTGTGCTGGCCGGGAAAGGACTGGGTGCCCGCCCGCGAGGGGGTCAGCGATGTCGTCATCATCGGTGGTGGCATGTGCGGTATGGTGGCGTGGTTGGCGCTGAAGACCGGGGGCATTCACAACATGCGGGTGCTGGACCGCAGTCCCGAGGGGCTTGAAGGCCCGTGGCTGACCTATGCGCGGATGGAAACCCTGCGCTCGCCCAAGGAACTGACAGGGCCGGCCTTCGGTCATGGCGCGCTGAGTTTCCAGGCGTGGTATCGCGCGCAGTTCGGGACAAAGGAATGGGACGCGCTGGATAAGATCCCGCGTCCGATGTGGATGGATTACCTGAAGTGGTATCGCGGGGTGTTCGATATCCCGACCGAGAACGGCGTGTCGGTTGATCTGGTCGAACCCGAGGGCGATCTGTTGCGCCTTCACCTGTCCGGGGCGCAGGACGGGTCGATCCTGACCCGCAAGCTGATCTTCGCAACCGGCCGCGACGGCACCGGGCAACCGAACATCCCCGGCTTCGTTCAGGGGCTGGACCGCAAGTTCTGGGCGCACAGTGCTGACGAGATTGATTTTGCCGCGCTGAAGGACAAGCGGGTGGCCGTCGTGGGCGTGGGGGCGTCGGCGGTGGACAATGCTGCCGAGGCGCTCGAACATGGCGCTGCCGAAGTGCGTCACCTGATCCGCCGCCCCGAAATGCCGACAATCAACAAGATGATGGGGATCGGGTCGTTCGGCTTCACCGCAGGCTATGCCAGTCTGCCGGATGAATGGCGCTGGCGGTTCATGCAGTATTCCTTTGCCACCCAGACACCGCCGCCGCATGGGTCGACCAACCGTGTCAGCCGCCATCCCAACGCCTATTTCCATTTCGGCAAGGCGGTGCAATCGACGGTCGAACGCGATGGCGTGGTCGAAGTGGGGTTTGCAGATGGCACATCCTACGAGGCGGATTTCGTGATCCTTGGCACCGGCTTCACCATCGACCCGCTGTCACGGACCGAGTTTGGGGATGCGGCGACAAATATCCTGCTTTGGGAGGACGTGTATACGCCACCCGCCGACGAGCCGTCGCGCGATTTGGGGCGGTTTCCCTATCTGAACGACGATTTCACCTTCCGCGAGAAGGTGCCGGGCACTGCGCCATGGCTGTCCAATGTCTATTGCTTCAATTACGGCGCATCGGCCAGCCTTGGTAAGGTGTCGGGCGATATTCCGGGCATTTCGGACGGCGCAAGCTGGATGGCCCGCGAGGTTGCCGCGAAGCTCTATGCCGAGGACATCGCCGAGCATTGGCAGGCGATGCTGGATTACGACAAGCCGGAACTGGATGGCAGCGAATGGGTGCCATCGGACCTGGTGACGCAAGACACGAAAGGGAAAGTGGCCTGATGGCTTTGGATACGACCGCATTACGATCAGCAGGCATTGCAGGAGGCGGTGCGCCTGTGGCTGCCGTCGAAGGCCGCGCCAATATCTTCGAAATGACGCAAGCCGCAGAAGACGCGGTGTTGCGTCCCAAGGACGAAGGGCCGTGGTCGCATGATCTGCGCGCCGCGCTGGCGGCGCGGATCGCGAAGCTGAATGACGAAGCGGACCTGGCTGCGCGCTATGCCGGGGATGCAGGCGGGTTTGCCGCATTGGCCGATCCGGGTCATGACGGGACGGCACAGGGGCTGACCCATGTTGTGGCATTCATGGACAAGGTGGCCGCTGACACACGCAACGTCGCCGCCGACGATATCGTGGGATTGCAAGCGGCCGGTGTGGCCGATGCCGATATCGTGCGGTTGGCCGAACTGAATGCGTTCCTTGCCTATCAGATCCGGGTGATTGCCGGGTTGCGGCTGATGCGGGGGGCGTTCGCATGACCAAGGTGATCACGAAGTTCACGCGCAACGTGCCGCACTGGCAGCCGCGCGTGACCCCGGTGGACCTGCAAGACGCGACCGAGGAACAGTTGGATGCGCTGAAGGTCACGCCGTCGAACACCAAGGTGTCGGAGTATGTGCTGACGCTGGCGCATGACGTGGAAAGCCTGAAGGTGCGTTCCCCGCTGTTTAATGCCATCATGTATGACAAGGGCGGGATGAGCCGGGCGGAACGAGAGCTGGGCGCGCTGGGGGCGTCAATGGTCAACCATTGCATCTATTGCGCAGCCGTTCATGCCGCGCGTCATGCGCAGCTTGAGAATTCGACCGAGGTGACGGACAGGTTGTTTCGCGATGGTGCCAAGGCGGATCTGAACGCGCGAGACCGGGCGATCTTCGATTTTGCGGTGGCGCTGTCCGAGGCCCCGTCACAGGCCGCGCCAGAGCATATGGCGGCGCTGAAAGCAGCCGGGCTGGACGAAGCCGAGGTGCTGGATTTGATCCTGTCAGCCTCGTTGTTTGGGTGGGCCAATCGGCTGATGCATGTGTTGGGCGACCCGGTGCGGCTTGCCGATGCAGACAGTTGACCTGAATTATTCATTATAACGGAATATATTCCGTTATAATGGTGTAGTATTGTGGGAAAGTTAACACGCGAATCAATGGGGGCAAGGTGGGAATATCAGTAGGACTGGCAGGCGCGGGATCCATCGCATTCGGGACTGCAGCCGTGTTGCATAACGCTGGCCACGATCCGATGCTTTGGTCGCCTTCGGGCAAGGGCACGGCGGAACTGGCCAAGGGGGCTGCGCTGCAAGCAGGTGGCGCGGTCGAGGTCACGCTGATCCCCCGTATTGCCGACAGCGCCGCGATGCTGGCGCGGGACAATGATGTGCTGATCGTCGCGCTTCCCGGTTATGGTCATAAGGTCGTGCTGGACGCGTTGGCCCCCCATATCGAACCCCGCCATCATGTGATCATCTCGTCCCACGCATCGCTGGGGGCTGTCTATCTTATGCAGCTTCTGGCCGCGCGCGGTGTGTCCGTGCCGATCACCGCATGGGGCACGACCATCTGCACCGGGCGGCGACAGTCGGGCACAGACGTCACGGTGAATACCGTGCGCAGCCGTGTGGACCTGTGCACCGTGCCGGAAGATCGGTCTGACGAGGCGCTGCGCTTGTGCCAGGCACTGTTTGGCGACCGGTTCCAGCCGCGCGACGGGCTTTTGGCAATCTCGCTGTCCAATCTCAATCCGCAGAACCATATGGGCATCGCACTGGGCAACATCACCCGGATGGAGCGTGGCGAAACCTGGTCGCAGGGGCAGAACGTGACCCCCAAAGTGGGACGCTTGCTGGAAGAACTCGATCTGGAGCGGCTGGAAATTGCCAAGGCGCTGGGGTTGGAGGTCAAGACGATCTTCGAGCATTTCCACCTGTCTTTCCATGTGCCTGTTGCTTCGATTTCCGAGATGAACCAACAGATGCACGCGCAGGGCAATGGTGGCACCGGGCCGGCCACCGCCGACAGCCGCTATGTGACCGAAGACGTGCCCTATGGGCTGGTGCTGACCGCCGCCCTTGGGCGACTTACCGGCCATCCCGCGCCGCTGCACGAGGCGGGGATCCGCATATTCTCGGCCATGTACGGCCGGGATTTCGAGGACGAGAACGAGATCCTGAAAGCGCTGGAGCTGAGCCGCTACGACCTTGACGATCTGAGGCGGGCAGCGAAGACTGGGGTGCTGCGGCAACCCGCGCGAACCTGATCGACGACCGAATAACAACAAAAATAACAAGACCACCAAACCAACAAGGAGACACAGAATGTCAAAACTGATCTATAACCGCCGCCGCTTCCTTGGCACCGCTGCCGCCACCGGTGCGGCGCTGGCGTCGCCCTTCTATCTGCGCCGTGCTGCGGCCCAATCAGGGGGCGAGGTGAACATCTGGACCTATAACGACTTCGTGCCGGAAGCGTTCAAGGAACAGTTCGAAGCCGAGACCGGCATCAAGGTCAATGTCCGCCTCGTCGATGACCAGGGCAAGCAATTCAACCTTCTGGCCGCCGAGCAACCGAACCCGACGGTCGATATCATGACCGTTGCCGGTCACCGCTTCCTGCAATTCATCGACAGCGACCTTCTGGCGCCCTTGGACACCGACCGGCTGACCAATTGGGGCAACATCAACCCGACCTTCTCGGAGAGCGACTGGTCGACGATCAACGGCAATAAGTGGGGGGCTCCGATCCTGTCGGGGATGGAGGTTCTGTCCTATAACACCGAGGTGGTCAGCGAAGAAGAAGCGCTGACCTGGGACACGCTGTTTTCCGAGAAATATAGCGGCCAGACCGCCTATATCATTCAGGACATGATGTCGATCATCATGCTGAAGATGGGGTATGACGGCAACATGGTTGCCTATCTGGACGACCCGGAAAAGGCCGCCCAGATCGTCGAGGAAGCCAAGCAGTTCCTGATCGAGAAGAAGCCGCTGGTGCGCAAATATTACGATGGTGGGGCCGAATTCCAGCAGATGATGGTCAATCAGGATATCGTGCTGGGCCATTCGTGGAACGGTCCGGCGGCGGCGCTGATCAATGACGGCTTCCCGCTGGCCATGACGATCCCGCGCGAAGGGTCCTATGGCTTCGTCTATACCTACAACATCGCCAACAACGCGCCCAATGCAGA
>JAUHWP010000093.1 GCA_030424645.1 Alphaproteobacteria bacterium | reverse complement strand
CGACGGCGGGCGTCCGCTGGCGCAACTGCGCCATCTTGCCGAACGGTTTCCGATCTCGGCCCATGGGGTCGGGCTGTCCATCGGTGGCGAGGTCCGACTGGATCCCGAACATCTGGCCCGCCTGAAGGTGCTGGTGGATTGGCTTAACCCCGCGATGTTTTCCGAGCATCTTGCCTGGTCGACCCATGACGGGGCTTTCCTGAACGACCTGCTGCCCCTGCCCTATACGGCGGACACGCTGGCGCGCATCACCGCACATATCAACGAGGTGCAGGATCATCTGGGCCGCAAGATGCTCTTGGAAAACCCGTCCTCTTACCTGGCGTTCGCGGAAAGCACGTGGTCCGAACCCGACTTCCTGCGCGAGGTCGCCCGGCGCACCGGCTGCGGGTTGCTGCTGGATGTGAACAACGTCTTTGTCTCGGCCACAAACCTTGACTTTGATCCTCGCGCCTATATCGACGCCTACCCGCTTGATCTGGTTGAAGAGTTCCATCTGGCCGGACATGACGAGGACGCCGACGAGCTGGGGCACAAGCTGCTGATCGACAGCCATGGCACGCCCGTGGATGAACCGGTCTGGGCGCTGTTTGACCATGTGATCGCGCGTGCCGGTGCGCGCCCCGCCCTTGTCGAATGGGACAATGACGTGCCGGAGTGGGATATTCTGGAGGCCGAAGCCGCCCGCGCAACTCGACATATGGAACCGGCCTTGCCCGTGCAGGTGTCCGCATGACCCGGAACCTGACCCTGCCCCGAGCCTCTGACATGGCGGTCAGCCAGACCGCGTTTCGCAACGCGCTTCTTGACCCGCGTCAGGCCGTGCCGGACGGGCTGACCAACCCGGACGGCACCCACGCCTTGAAACGCTTCGCGGTCTATCGCAACAATGTGGCCCATGGCCTGTCCGAAGCGATGCTGACCGGGTTTCCGGTGCTGGCAAAGCTGGTGGGGGACGACTTCTTCCGTGAAATGGCCAAGGTGTATCTGCGCCTTCACCCGCCAGCCTCGCCGTTGATGATGCATTACGGGGCCGCGCTTCCGGGCTTTCTGGAAAGCTTCCCCGGCACATTGCATTTGCGATACTTGCCCGACGTCGCCCGGTTAGAACTGGCGCTGCGCCGCGCCTATCACGCCGCAGATGCCACACCGATCGACCCCGCCACGCTGACCCGGCTGGATCAGCAGGCGCTGATGGGCGCGCGGCTTCGAATGGCGCCCGCCTGCGAGGTGCTGACGACGAAATGGCCCGCCAAGGCAATCTGGGATTTCAACATGAAGGGCGGTCCGCAGCCCTCTGGCGGCGGCGAGGAAATCCTGATCAGCCGTGTCGGCTTCGATCCCGTGGCCGAGGTGCTGCCGCGCGGTGGCGCGCGCTTTGTCGCCTCGCTGCTGAAAGGGCGCAGCTTTGGCACGGCACTTGGGCTTGCCACCGCTGACGCCCCCGATTTCGACCTGGCCGCCACGCTCGGCACGCTGATCGCCACCCACGCCATAACCGGTTTGGACACAACCGGCTGACATCTGGAAGGAGCCGCCATGCGCGCTTTGGCAAACCTCTATAACCCGCTGGTCAATCTGGCCGAACGATCGGTGCCCTTCACCCTGCCCACGCTGGCCCGGTTCACCTTCGCGGCCACGCTTCTGGGGTATTTCTGGGCCTCGGCCCTGACCAAGGTCGGCGATGGGGTGCTGGGGCTGTTCAAGCCATCACTTGGGGCCTACGCGCAAATCTTCCCGAAAGCGATGGAGGCGGTCTCCTACGACATCGGCGAATTGGGTCTGTTCCACTGGGCCGTGGTCGTCGCGGGGATGTTGGCGGAGTTCGTGTTGCCCTTTCTGATCACCATCGGATTGCTGACCCGTCTGGCCTCGCTGGGAATGATCGGCTTTGTCGTTGTGCAAAGCCTGACCGACCTCTACGGCCATGGAGGTATCGACCAGCCCGAAACCCTGGGCGCGTGGTTTGACCGCATCCCCGACAGCGTGATCCTTGATCAGCGCCTGTTCTGGATGGTCGTGCTGGTGACACTGGTCCTGAAGGGCGCCGGACCGTTATCTGTCGACCGGCTGTTGAACATTCGCTGATCCGCGTCAGTGCGGGTCGGGTTTCAACGCAAACAGCGCCAGCAACCCGCCCAGCCCCGCCAGCGCAATCGGGAACATGGTGAACACACCATAGCCGAAGGCGAAATACATACCCGCCGCGGACAACAGCAGCAGAATCCCCCCGACCTGTGCCGCCGACCGGGCCATCGCGCCCCCGGCCAGCGCCAGAACCGGCGCGATCAGGGCAAAGGCGCGCACCCGCCCCGGATGATCGACCTGCTCGGCCAGATCAGGCAATTCGCCCATCCGCGCAATCACCTCGGTATAGCCATAGCCGAAAAACCCGACGATCATGCCCCAAATACCGGCGATGATCCCCAAAACCAATGCAGCGTTGCGCATGCAGATACCTCCTACTTTCCGGATAGATAGGCGCTTACTTTGCGCGCTCCAACCAGCCGTCACGCGTTTTTGCGTCCCAACCTAACGTCAACTCATCGCCGTCCTCGATCACCGGGCGTTTCATCAGGGTCGGGTGTTTTGCAAGCAAATCAATAGGATCGCCCGCATGCTCCGCCTCGCTCAACCCGCGCCAAGTGGTGGAGCGTTTGTTGACAAGCGCATCACCGAAGGCCGCATGGAACCGGACCAGGTCCGCCCGGTCCACCCCATCGGCACGCACATCAACGTAGTCGAACGTGGCCCCCGCCCCCTGCAACGCTTTCAAAGCCTTGCGGCAGGTATCACAGGTCTTCAGCCCCCAAATGCGCATGATATCCCCTTTGCCCTTGTCATATGTCCGTCGCACGCGGGCGGCACCATACCGCCCAGCGCCTGTATGCCCCGATCCGGCGCAAAACGGAAGGATGCCGATCTGTGCCCAAAGCAGGACCCGAAAAAGGAATCCCTTGCTTTTTTCAAAACATGCTCCAAATCTTAAGGGGTAAGACAGCACTATCTACCGCCTCCTTCCCGGCAGTCGGACGATACCTGACTGCACGACGAAGGCCCCGCACACTGCGGGTGCCCCCATGAAGGAGAGAACGGAAATGGCCGACAAGCAAACCGGCACCGTGAAATGGTTCAACACCACCAAGGGTTATGGTTTCATCGCCCCCGAGTCCGGCGGCAGCGATGTGTTCGTGCACATCTCGGCGGTCGAACGCTCGGGCCTCACGGGCCTCGCCGACAACCAGAAGGTCCGCTATGACCTGCAAGAGGGCCGCGACGGACGCCAATCAGCCGTGGACCTGGAACTGGTCAGCTGATCCGGTGGACGTTCAGAGAATTGTGACCCCGCGGAGTGGACGCTTGGCGGGGTTTTTGTTTGGGATAGGTGCTTCGTTCGCCAAGGGCAGCGCCTGACCCTGGGTGGGCGTGAAGCGCCCTCCCGTGGGGAGGGTCGGGCGCTGCCCGTGCGCGGCACGGGCTAATTCAGCTTTTCAGTCGACAGATGATTATCAACTATAAACCTGAGAAAATTTCGTCCAGTTTCAGTAATCTTGAAGGTGTCACCCTGCACAATGACAAATTCTGCATTCAGCAGGTAAGCCATGTACATGTCTAAGTTCCAGCCATCCAAGATTCCTCGTTCGGCTTTCACACGCTCAAACATCTCGACAGCTTCTTTATGAGATACATCTCGGGCGTTCAAAACCTGTAGCGCCTCGATCTGACTTCCAAAGATATTGGAATACAATCGCTCAAAAGCCCGGAGCATCCGTGCCTCAGTCAAGCTCCTTACGAGAATCTTGAGGTGATCTGTGTCAGGATAGCTCCGTAGAGCATCCAATGTCTCCTGCTCAATTCGCTGCGCAACAGGATCATGTAGCTCAGTGAGGTCTACGTCCTCAAGTTTCGCTACCTCACCGGGTCGGAAGGCTTCCGGTTGGAGTTTTCCCTCGAACTCCGCGCCAGTAGGTCCAACCCTAGTCAGTCGCGGGAGCAATCCCTTTAACTCTCCGCTAAAGAGCCAAACAACGGCGATCGCCGCGAATGGCCAAGCTACTGCTTTGGCAAGATCGTTTAGAAATGAAAGAGTGGCCAAGACAATCTCGGGGCTCTCGCCGCAAAACCATAGTGTGGATTGTTCCGGCTCGCATGCCGACACATTCAAGTAAAAACCGGTCGCTATGGCAACACCAATGAAAAGCCCGAATGCGAAATATCCTCCAGAAATTCGCATCCCTCGACCCGCTAGTGTGTCTACCATGACGGTTCGCTCGCTTTTCACCCCCGCAACTCCGCCTCAAATTCCCGCCATTCCCCCTTCGACATCCCCGAAGTCTCCTGCGTGACCTCTTCGCCTTTCAGCATGCGGCGCACGCAGTCCATGGCGCGGCCTGACAGGTTGGCGCCGCCCAGCCGGTAATCCTCGAACGCGCCGTATGCGGCGGGGACCCAGTCGGCGACGACTTTGCAGATCGCGTCGGCATAGACGCGGATTTCGTATTGGGCGTGGTGGTCGGCGCGCAGGCGCAGGAAGTGGAACAGGTTGTGCAGGTCCACCTTCCAATACCACTGGGTATAGACGTTGGCGGGCAGGTTCATCCGCGCCAGTTCGCGGGCCAGCCCCTGTTGGCCCTCGTCCGAGATCATCGCCTCGTAATTGTCATAGCAGCGGTTGCTGTCGGCCTTCAGGATCTCCAGCACGCGGGCGGCTTCCTCGCCCTCCAGCGTGGCGCCCCGGCCCTGATTGTTCACCACCGATTGGGCGGCGATATGTTCGGGCGCGGGGATGTAAAACTCGCGGTCCAGGATCGAATAGCGTGCCGAGTATTCGTTTACATTCGCGGTGCGGTGGCGGATCCACTGGCGGGCGACAAAGACGGGCAGTTTGACGTGCAGCTTGATCTCGCACATCTCGAACGGGGTCGAATGCCAGTGGCGCATCAGGTAACGGATCAGCCCTTCGTCGTTCTGCACGCTTTTGGTGCCCTTGCCATAGCTGACGCGCGCCGCCTGACAGATCGCGGCGTCGTCGCCCATATAGTCGATGACGCGGACGAAGCCGTGATCCAGCACCTCATGCGCGGTATAAAGGTGCTTTTCCATGCCGGGGCTGACCGCGCGCAGGGTCGGTTGCGGGGTCTGGCGTTGCTCTTCGATTTCGCGGATCTGGTCGGGGCTGAGGGGCATGTCGAATCTCTCGTCTCATGGTTGCCCGGCCACTATATATAGTCGCGGCCCTTGGCAAAACAGCAAGATGACGTGGACGAAGCGTTTCTGCTTTCCTCGGGCGTCTGGCCTGATAGGCTGATGGCAAATCCACCAGACATACGGAGAGATCACCGATGAAAGTCCGTTACCTGCACACGATGGTGCGCGTGAAGAACCTTGAGGACAGCCTGCGGTTCTATGCGCTTCTGGGGCTTGAAAAAACCCGGCAATATGACAGCGAACAGGGGCGGTTCTCACTGATCTTCATGGCCCCGCCCGGTCAGCCGGAGTGCCCGGTCGAACTGACCTATAACTGGGATGGCGACGACGGGCTGCCGTCGGACAGCCGCCATTTCGGGCATCTGGCCTATGAGGTCGAGAATATTTATGACATGTGCCAGCACCTGATGGACAATGGCGTGACGATCAACCGCCCGCCGCGGGATGGTCATATGGCGTTCGTGCGCTCGCCCGACAACATCTCGGTTGAGCTGTTGCAGGCCGGTGACAGCCTGCCCCCGCAAGAGCCATGGGCCAGCATGGAAAACACCGGTCACTGGTGATGCGACCCCGGCGGCTCGGACTTCTTCTGGCCCTTCTGGCGCCGCTTTGGGCGGACGGTGGTTTTGCGCAGGTCGAAACCCCATGCCGACAAGCGCTGGCCTTGGGGCTGGACGTGTCCGGGTCCGTCGATGAAGGCGAATACCGGCTGCAACTGGATGGGTTGGCCGCCGCGCTGGAACAGGGCGAGGTTCTGCGTGCCCTGTTGTCCCAGCCCGACCGTCCGATCCAGATCGCGGTTTACGAATGGAGCGGCCCATCCCATCAGCGCCTGTTGCAAGACTGGGCGACCATCACCGACCGGACGGTTGTTGCATCGATCGCAAACCGTCTGCGCAGCACGGCACGCATCAAGGCGGACCCCTCGACCGGGATCGGGGCGGCGATGATCTATGGCCAGCGGCTTTTGTCCGGGCGCAAGTGCGAAACGCGGACATTGGATATTTCCGGCGACGGGCCTGCCAATACAGGGCCAAGGCCACAGGACGTGCGTTACCTGTCCGGGTTCGACGGCATCACGGTCAACGGGCTGGTGATCGGCGCGGGTGACGCGGATACCGACCTTGTGGCGTATTACAAGGAACTGGTCATCCACGGCTTCGGGCGGTTCGTAGAACAGGCCGCCGATTTCCGGGATTACGAAGACGCCATGGCCCGCAAGCTGTTGCGCGAGCTGAGTGGCATCGTGGTGTCCGACCTGCACTGACCCTTGGCGACCGTTCGGGGATCAATAGATATACCGGATCTGGTCGGTCCAGTATCGTTCGACCCGTTTCAGTGCGTGGTTGATATCTTCGATTCCCGAAGATGACAGCACATCGCGTGATTGCAGCCCATCGGCATGACGTTCAAAAAGACCGGCCACCGTGTTACGGATCCCGCGCCCTTTTTCGGTCAGGCGCACCCGGACGCTGCGGCGATCAACCTCGCACCGCTGATGGTGCATGTATCCCATTTCCACGAGTTTCTTGAGGTTATAGGACACGTTCGACCCCTGATAATAGCCACGCGTTTTCAGCTCGCCCGCCGTCACCTCGTTGTCGCCGATGTTGAACAGCAGAAGCGCCTGCACGGCGTTCACCTCGAGCACACCCACCCGTTCGAATTCATCCTTGATCACGTCAAGCAGCAAACGGTGCAGGCGTTCGACCAACGCCAATGCTTCCAGATACTGATACACAAATGTCTGATTGCTTGTCTGCCCAATGGGGGAGTGCATGCTCATCCGTCTCTCCGACCTAGTTACCAGGGTGACTATTCGGCCGGAAAAGAGAACATTCAGTTAAATGCGATCAGTGGTTCTGGAAAATTTGCATCAAAATCGTATCGCTTACCGCATCGCGGTATGACGGATGATATGCTGAATCAAGCTGGCCAGATGTGTGGGCGGGTCCTGTTGGCCCGACACCCATTGATACAGATCCTGATCGTTTTCACCCAGCAGGGTTTCATACAGGTCCAGTTCACCATCGTCCATCGCGGCCAGTTGATCGGACGCATAACGGTGCAGAATGATATCCATTTCCTTGATCCCACGTCGCATCGAACGCATACCCAATCGCTTGATCCGCACCTCGCGGCTTTCGCCCGGCCGGGCGCCGGGCGTTTCCTTCAGCTGATCAAGCGGCACGCCGGTCATGCAAAGCCACCTTCAAGCCGCTTGCGCAGTCGCTTTTCAAGCCGTCCAAGCTGATCGGCAGACCGCGACATCTGCGATTTGATGTCACGGATTTCCAAAAGCAGGTCGCGCACTTCCGGCAAGTCGTCCAGGTTGGTTGCCGGTTCGCCGACCCCTTCGCCTTCGCCAGTCAGAAGCCAGCGCAGCGAGACATTCAGAATACCCGACAGCATCTGCAGCTTGTTGGCGCGCGGCTCGTTCAGGTCCTGCTCCCACCCTGCCAGGGTCTTGATCTTCACACCGATGCGCCGCGCCAGATCGGCCTGCGTCAATCCGACGGCCTCGCGCGCACCGGCCAGCCGGTCGCCAAAGGTCGCGGCCTCTTCCGAGAACCAATTGTCATCCTGCGGTATATCGTCCATTTGCTTTTCCTAACGTTTCAAGCACCACGATGGGCACCGGGTTCTGGCTTGATTGGTTTCGCGCCTGACCCTAGAAGAACTGGGACCAACTTACAAACCGGGGCAGCCATGACTTTCCTCTCTGCGACACTTGATCGCGTAAAACCATCACCGACCATCGCCGTTTCGACGCTTGCCGCCGAATTGAAGGCCGCCGGTCGTGACGTGATCGGGCTGGGCGCGGGCGAGCCGGATTTCGACACGCCCGAGAACATCAAGGCAGCGGGCAAAGCCGCGATTGATGCGGGCAAGACCAAATACACAGCCCCCGACGGGATGCCCGAGCTGAAGCAAGCGATCTGCGACAAGTTCAAGCGTGAAAACGGGCTGGAGTATACGCCGGCCCAGATCTCGGTCGGGACGGGCGGCAAGCAGATCCTTTACAACGCGCTGATGGCGACCCTGAACCCCGGTGACGAGGTTATCATCCCCGCGCCCTATTGGGTCAGCTATCCCGATATGGTGCTGTTGGCGGGGGGCGAACCCGTGGTCGTGGAATGCCCGATCGAGACCGGGTTTCGCATGACCCCCGAACAGCTTGAGGCCGCAATCACGCCCAAGACGAAATGGCTGATCTTCAACTCCCCCTCGAACCCGACCGGGGCGGGATACACGCGCGATCAGTTGAAGGCACTGACCGATGTTCTGATGCGTCACCCGCAGGTCTGGGTGATGACCGACGACATGTATGAACATCTGGCCTATGACGGGTTCCAGTTCTGCACCCCCGCCGAAGTGGAACCGGGCCTGTACGAACGCACCCTGACCTGCAATGGCGTGTCCAAGGCCTATGCGATGACGGGCTGGCGGATCGGCTATGCGGCCGGGCCGGTCGAATTGATTTCGGCCATGCGCAAGATCCAGTCGCAATCCACCTCGAATCCCTGCTCGATCAGCCAATGGGCAGCGGTCGAGGCGCTGAACGGGCCGCAGGATTTCATCGCCGAGAATAACAAGGCCTTCGTGCGCCGCCGCAACCTGGTGGTCGAGATGCTGAACGCCGCCGAAGGGCTGGAATGCCCGGTGCCGGACGGGGCGTTTTATGTCTATCCGTCGATCAAGGGGTGTATCGGCAAGACCACCCCGGCAGGCGTTGAAATCACCGATGACGAGGTATTCGCCAAGGCGCTTCTGGAAGAACAAGGCGTGGCGGTCGTGTTTGGCGCGGCCTTCGGGCTTAGCCCGAATTTCCGGGTCAGCTATGCGACCTCGGACGAGGCGCTGAAGGAAGCCTGCACCCGCATTCAGACATTTTGCGCGGGGCTTCGCTGATGCCCGCCCCTTTTCAAGGGAGGATCACGGCCAACCTGCCCAGTCGGAGCTTTGACGCCACGCAGGCCTTTTACGAAGGTCTTGGGTTTCGTCCGGCCTGGCGTGGCGATCGCTGGATGATCCTTGAAAATGACGGCATGACCGTCGAGTTCTTTCCGCATCCCGAGCTTGATCCGAAGGAAAGCTGGTTTTCGGCCTGCCTGCGCCTGCCGAACATTGACGCCCTTCGTGATGAATGGAGCCAACTGGGTCTTTCGAACGACGCCACCGCCTTCCCACGCCTGACCGCAATCACCGAAGCCACCGCCGCCGCGCCGCGCATGTTCTGCATGGTCGATCCCGACGGCAGCCTGTGGCGCGTGATCGAAGACAAGGAAATGTGATGAGTATCGCCCTGCCCGAGTATTACTTTCGTGTGCGCGAGAACGGCGCGTTCGTCTTTCGTGTGAACACGGAAAACGGCCAGCGCCCGCTGGACCTTGACCAGATCGCCGTCGTGAACATCAGGAACGGCGAGGTCAAACCGCAGGGCAGTTACCAACTGACCGATGCGGATCGGGCCGCGATTGCGGATTGGATGGCCGGCCGGAAAGCCACGCTTGAAGACCGCGAGCTGGATGACATTCTGCGCAGCGTGGATCACCTGAACCTGACCGCGCATTGGGCACAAACCCGCGCCACCCCTGAAGCCCTGGAACAGGTGACGGACGCATTGTTGCTGGCCATGCACGATCTGCGGTCGGTGCTGGTGCGCAAAAAGGCAGATCGGCTTAAGAAAGACTAACGTTCGCGCGCGGTGACATGCCGCCGATGCGGGACGAGCTTTTCCAGAACCTCCAGGACATGAATACACCGGCGCAAACCAGTCCCAGCAGCAGGCCGACCCAAACACCCGGCGCCCCAAGGCCCAGCGTGATCCCAAGCACATAGGACATCGTCATCCCCACCCCCCAATAGCTGAGCGTGGCGATGATCATCGGCACACGGGTGTCCTGCACCCCACGCAGCAGACCCATGGCGATCGCCTGCGCCCCGTCGGCAAACTGGAACAGCGCGGCCACCACCAACAGGACCGCACCAAGGGCGACAATTTCGTCCCGACGGATTTCCGACGGATTCAGGAACAGCTTGATCATCGGTTCCGGCATGGCAAGGAACAGGATCACCGTCAGCCCGCCGAACAGAACCGATGCCAGGGTCACGGCCAACGCCCCACGACGCAGGCCGGGTTCATCCCGCCGACCCAACGCGCGCCCGGCCCGCACCGTCGCGGTGTTCGACAGGCCCAGATGCACCATGAAGAACGCCGCCGTGATTTGCAGGGCGATCCCGTGGGCCGCCAGTTCCAGCGTGCCGATCAACCCGACCACAACCGTCGAGGCCGAGAACATCCCGACCTCGGCCAGCGTCGTCAGCCCGATGGGAATACCGAGCCGCAGAAGCTGGCTCAATGCCTCCCAATCCGGTTTCCAAAGCCGCCGGAACAGGCTGGCTTCGGCGTTCAGCCGCGCGGCATAGATGACCAACACCAACCCGGATGCGATCTGGATCAGCACCGAAGCGATGGCCGCCCCGCGCACGCCAAGCTCTGGCGCGCCCCAATTGCCGAAGATCAGCGCATAGTTGATGAACCCGTTCATCACGGCGGCCAGCACCGTCGCCCACAACACGATGCGGGTATGTTCCAGCGCGGCCAGATAGCTTTTCAGCGCCATCACCAGCAACGCAGGCACCAGCCCGACCCCGGCAATGCGCAGGTAATCCTGCGCCAGCAGGCTCAGGTCAGGATCCTGACCGATGGCGCGCAGAATGGGCGCCGACATCCACATCAGTGGCAACACCAGCAGCGCGAAACCGACCGAAAACCAGACCGACATCCGCGTCAACCGACGCACCCGCACATCGTCACGCGCCTCGGACGCTTCGGCCACCATCGGCATCAGGGCCCAGGCAGGCCCCGACCCCATAATCAGGAACATGAAAAAGAAGGTGCCGGCCAACGTCACGGCGGCCAGTTCTTCAACCCCGTACCAGCCCAGCATGATCGTGTCGATGATCTGCACGGCGAACTGCGCAAGATGCGACGCGACAAGCGGAAGCCCCAGAACAAGGACGGCGCGCATGTGCTGTGAAAGGGTGAGGGTTTGTATCATCACCCAGACCTATGCTGGAAAATCAGGCGGGGCAAGACGCAGAATGCCCCCGCCCGCTGTCCCGATCAGCGCTATCGCAACAGGGTCAGAAGCGACCGGGACGGCGTGCCCGTGACCGGCAGCCCCCGCGCGCGCTGAAACGCCTCGATCGCTTCGACGGTATTCGGGCCGATCACGCCATCGGCTTCGCCCACGTCAAACCCGGCGCGGGTCAGGCCGCGCTGCAATGCCTTGCGATCCTCCAGCGTCAATCCGTTCTCGTCCGGGCCGAACGTTCCGCGCAGGGCGGGCCGTCCGGCCAGCCGATCGGACAAATGCCCGACGCCGATGATGTATTTCTGCGCGTTGTTGTAACGCCCCAGCACGGTGTAGTTGTGATAGACCTCGAACACCGGGCCACCGGCGCCTGCGGGCGTCACCACCCGCCCCTGCCCGGATGGCGCGCGCCCGGTGATCTCATCCCCCCACCGCTGCCCGCGCCGCCAACCGGACCGGCTGAGATAGGCCGCGGTCGAGGCCAGCGCGTCCGTTGGATCATCCGACCAGATATCGCGCCGCCCGTCGCCGCGGAAATCGACCGCATAGGCCAGATACGAGGTCGGG
>JAUHWP010000201.1 GCA_030424645.1 Alphaproteobacteria bacterium | reverse complement strand
ATTTCATCGGCTGATCCACGGGCACTGCCCTTCTTTCTGAACACGCGCGGGGGCCGATCCGGCCCTTGCCAAACCCATTTGCCTGCCCCCGCACGGAGAAACGCAATGTCGTTCACGCCCACCGGTTACAAACCCTATGATTTCGCCAACCGCCGCCATATCGGCCCCTCGCCCACCGAGATGGACGAGATGTTCAAGACCATCGGCGTCAAGGACCTGGACGATTTGATCGACCAGACGATGCCCAAAAGCATTCGGCAAACCGAAGCGCTGGATTGGGGACCGGCCCTGTCCGAACGCGAAGCGCTGCACAAGATGCGCTATACGGCGGACAAGAACGTCGTGATGCGGTCGCTGCTTGGGCAGGGGTATCACGGCACAGTGACGCCGCCCGCCATTCAGCGCAACATCCTGGAAAACCCCGCCTGGTACACCGCCTATACGCCCTATCAGCCCGAGATTTCGCAGGGTCGGCTTGAGGCGCTGTTGAACTTCCAGACCATGATTTCCGACCTCACCGGGCTTGAGATCGCGAACGCGTCGCTGCTGGACGAAGCCACCGCCTGCGCCGAAGCGATGACCATGGGGCAACGCATTGCCAAGTCGAAAGCCACGAAATTCTTCGTGGACGAGGCCTGCCACCCGCAAAACATCGCGGTGATGAAAACCCGAGCCGCGCCTTTGGGCATCGAGATCGTCATCGGCAACCCCGAGACCGATCTTGTCGCGGACGAGGTCTTCGGCGCGATCTTCCAATACCCCGGCACTTATGGTCGCGTGCGCGATTTCACCGACCAGATCGCCGCGCTGCACGACGCCAAGGCCGTGGGCATCGTGTCTGCCGACCCGCTTGCATTGACCGTGTTGAAAGAACCGGGCGCGATGGGGGCTGACATCGCCGTCGGCTCGTCACAGCGTTTCGGCGTTCCGATGGGTTTTGGCGGCCCGCACGCGGCCTATATGGCCACCGCCGACAAGCACAAACGCGCGATGCCCGGCCGTCTGATCGGGGTATCGGTCGATGCGCGCGGCAACCAGGCCTATCGCCTGTCACTGCAAACGCGCGAACAGCATATCCGCCGCGAGAAAGCGACCTCGAACGTCTGTACGGCGCAGGCGCTTTTGGCCGTGATGGCCGGGTTCTATGCCGTGTTCCACGGCCCCGAAGGGTTGAAGGCCATTGCGCAGGATGTGCACCTTAAAACCGTGCGGCTGGCCAAGGGGCTGGAGGATGCGGGTTTCACCATCACATCCAAGCATTTCTTCGACACGATCACCGTGCATGTGGGTGCGCTGCAAAACACCGTGCTGAAATCGGCGCGCGAGGAAGGCATCAACCTGCGTCCGGTCGAGACCGAATATGTCGGCATCACGCTGGACGAGGCCACCCGCCCCGCCGTGATCGAGGGCGTCTGGCGCGCCTTTGGCATCACCCGCAGCTATGATGACGTCGATAACGAATACCGCCTGCCGGACGACATCCTGCGCACGTCGGATTATCTGACCCATCCCGTGTTCCATATGAACCGGGCCGAGACCGAGATGATGCGCTATATGCGTCGCTTGGCCGACCGTGACCTGGCGTTGGACCGAGCCATGATCCCGCTGGGGTCCTGCACGATGAAGCTGAACGCGGCAGCCGAGATGATGCCAGTCACATGGCGCGAGTTCGCCTATATCCACCCGATGGCCCCGGAAAGCCAGGTTCAGGGCTATGCCGAGATGATCGAGGATCTGAAGCAGAAGCTGTGCCTGATCACGGGGTATGACGACATGTCGATGCAGCCAAACTCGGGCGCGCAGGGCGAATATGCCGGGCTTCTGACCATTCAGGCCTATCACAAGGCCAATGGTCAGGGGGATCGCAATGTCTGCCTGATCCCGATCTCGGCCCATGGCACCAACCCGGCCTCGGCCCATATGGTCGACATGGATGTGGTCGTGGTGAAGTCCGCCCCGAACGGGGACATCGACCTTGATGATTTCCGCGCCAAGGCGGACGCGGCGGGCGACAAGCTGGCCGCCTGCATGATCACCTATCCGTCGACCCATGGCGTGTTCGAGGAAACCGTGCGCGAGGTCTGCAAGATCACCCATGACCACGGCGGGCAGGTCTATATCGACGGGGCCAACCTGAACGCCATGGTCGGGCTGTCGAAACTGGGTGAGATCGGCGGCGATGTCAGCCACCTGAACCTGCACAAGACCTTCGCCATCCCGCATGGCGGCGGTGGCCCCGGCATGGGGCCGATTGGTGTGAAGGCCCATCTTGCCCCGCATCTGCCGGGCAACGGGCTGATCGGGGAAGAGGGCGCGGTGTCCGCAGCCCCCTTCGGTTCCGGCTCGATCCTGCCGATCAGCTGGGCCTATGTGTTGATG
>JAUHWP010000092.1 GCA_030424645.1 Alphaproteobacteria bacterium | reverse complement strand
CTGTCATGGTGTCCGGCTTTTTCGGGGCGGGTGCGCGGGCAACTTTGCGCGCAGGGGGGCGTTTCTTGTCAGTCATGCCCCCGCATAGCCTGCAACGTGGCAAAGGGGAAGCCTTGGCAAGCGCGCAGGTCCAAGGCACAAGGGGGCATGAGCCGCTTTACAAGCCACATGGATATCGCCCTGTCCGAAGCCCGCGCTGCTGCCGCGCGCGGCGAAGTGCCCGTGGGCGCGGTTCTGGTGTCCCCGTCAGGCCAGGTGGTGGCGCAGGCCGGAAACCGGACGCGAGAGCTGAACGACCCCACGGCCCATGCGGAAATTCTGGTGATCCGCGAAGGTTGTGTGCGTGCCGGGTCTGAAAGGCTGCCCGATCATGACCTTTATGTCACGTTGGAGCCGTGCGCGATGTGCGCCACTGCCATTTCGGCGGCGCGTATCCGGCGGGTGTATTATGGAGCAGCAGACCCGAAATCCGGCGGCGTGGCCCATGGCGCACGCGTGTTTACACATGCACAATGTCATCACGTGCCCGAGGTTTACGACGGAATCGGTGCGGACGAGGCAGAACAAATCCTGAAAGAGTTCTTTGCCGCCAGGCGCTAGATCGTGATCGGCTTCAAAACCTCCGGTTCGATGACGTTCACATTCGGCAGCGCTGCGATCAACTCGTCCGCCGACTGGGCAAGGATCGGGAAGGTTTTGTAGTGGCAGGGAATCACGGTCTTGAAGTCGAAATACCGCTTCGCCGCATACGCCACCCGCGCCATGTCCATCGTGTAATGCCCACCGGCACACATGATCCCGATATCGGGTTTGTGCAGATCGCCCATCCAGTCCATGTCGGCCATGATGTCGGTATCGCCGGACAGATAGATCACATGACCTTCCCCGGCGATCATGAACCCGACCTCGGCCCCGGCACAAAGCGGGCGGTCGCCGCCCAGGTAATCGAAGCTGGCGGAATGCGAGGCATTCACCATCGTGACCTTTGCGCCGTTCAGGTCAATGGTGCCCCCCTTGCCGAAACCCAATGTCTCGACCCCGTCTTCGTTGCCCCAGAAGGTGGCAAGCTCGTGGATCGCGGCAATCGGGATGCCTTTTTCGCGCGCAATGGCCAAGGTCGAGGATGCGTGATCCCCGTGCCCGTGCGTGATCAGGATATGGGTCGCGCCGTCGATGGCGTCGCTGCGGCGGTCTTCGGGAAACATCGGGTTTCCGTCCAGCCACGGATCGACCAGAAGCACGGCGCTCTCGATCTCGATCCGAAAGCCTGAATGACCCAGAAATGTGATTTGCATGGAAGGCCTCCCTTTTCATCGTTTGAGGCTAGAGTAACAGCAAAACTGCCGCTGTCACCCATGGGACAGTGCCGCAACCTGCGCACATGGCTTGCGGGCAGGGCGGGCGCGCGCTAAACGATCTGGCGAAACACAGACTGGAGCATCCCATGTCGATCGACATCGAAACCGCGCGCAAGGTTGCGCATCTGGCCCGCATCAAGGTCGAAGACGACCGCCTGCCGGAACTGGCCGAGAACTTCAACGCGATCCTTGGCTTCATCGAGCAGCTGAACGAGGTGGATGTCGAGGGCGTCGAGCCGATGACCTCGGTTACGCCGATGCGTCTGAAACGTCGCGAGGATGTCGTGACGGATGGCAACATGCCCGAGAAGGTTCTGTCGAACGCGCCCGATGCGCGCGAAGGCTTCTTTGCGGTTCCGAAGGTGGTTGAATAATGTCTGAACTAAACAAACTGACAATCGCCGCCGCGCGGGACGCGATGCGCAAGGGTGACGTGACCTCGGCGGAATTGACCGAGGCTTGCCTGACCGAAATCGAAAGCGCCGGTGCTCTGGGCGCCTTTGTGCACAACACCCCCGATCTGGCGCGGGAGCAGGCCAAGGCGGCAGATGCGCGTATCAAGGCGGGCGATGCGCCGGACATGTGCGGCATTCCGCTGGGCATCAAAGACCTATTCTGCACCAAGGGCGTGCCCTCACAGGCGGCCTCGAGAATTCTGGAAGGTTTCACCCCGGAATACGAATCGACCGTCAGCCAGAACCTTCTGGACAATGGCACCGTCATGTTGGGCAAGCTCAACATGGACGAGTTCGCCATGGGGTCGTCGAACGAAACCTCGTGCTATGGCAATGCTGTGAACCCGTGGCGTCGCGGTAACGAGGATACCGCGCTGACACCCGGCGGCTCGTCAGGTGGGTCCGCGTCAGCGGTGGCGGCCGACCTGTGCCTGGCCGCGACCGGCACCGACACCGGCGGGTCGATCCGCCAGCCTGCGGCCTTCACTGGCATCACCGGCATCAAGCCGACCTATGGCCGCTGCTCGCGTTGGGGCGTTGTGGCCTTTGCATCCTCGTTGGATCAGGCCGGGCCGATGACCAAATCTGTGCGGGATGCGGCGATCATGCTCGAGGCCATGTGCGGTCACGATCCGAAAGATTCGACCAGCGCCGACCTGCCCGTGCCGAATTTCGAAGCCATGCTGACCGGCGATATCAAGGGCAAGAAGATCGGCATCCCCAAGGAATACCACATGGACGGTATGCCAGCCGAGATCGAAGGACTGTGGGCCAAAGGTGCCGATATGTTGCGGGACGCAGGGGCCGAGATCGTGGATATCTCGCTGCCGCACACCAAATACGCGTTGCCGGCCTATTACGTGATCGCACCGGCCGAGGCATCGTCAAACCTGGCGCGTTATGACGGGGTGCGCTATGGCCACCGGGCCAAGCTTGCACAAGGTGATGGCATCACCGAGATGTATGAAAAGACCCGTGCCGAAGGCTTCGGGGACGAGGTGCAGCGCCGTGTCATGGTTGGCACCTATGTGCTGTCCGCGGGGTTCTATGATGCCTACTACAACCGCGCCCGCAAGGTGCGCGCGTTGATCAAGAAAGACTTCGAAGATGTCTTTGCACAGGGTGTCGACGCGATCCTGACCCCCGCCACCCCGTCCGCAGCCTTTGGCCTGGGCGAGATGGCAAATGCCGACCCGGTGAAGATGTATCTGAACGACGTGTTTACCGTGACCGTGAACCTCGCCGGGCTGCCCGGTATCTCGGTCCCTGCCGGTCTGGACGCGCAGGGCTTGCCGCTGGGGCTGCAACTGATCGGTCGCCCGTGGGAAGAAGGCGATCTGCTGAATATCGCCCATGAGGTCGAAGCCCGCGCCGGATTTGTGGCAAAGCCCAACAAATGGTGGTAACGCAGGCGGGTTAAGCATTCTGGCTGCAGGAAAGAGGGTTCTATGCGGTATCTAGTGGGTTTCATGGCCGTCGCGACGGTGTCGGCTTGTGTCAGCAACGCGCCCGACAGCCGGTCGCCGGCCAACGCTGTGCCGCGCGCCGAGGCTGTGTCCGGTGCGCCGCTGTCTGCGATGATCGAAGGAAGCTCGGTCATGAGTCAGCCTTTGGACGGCGGGCAACAAACCACGGCGGCGCCCGGTATCTCGGACGAACAGGATTTCAGCGCGGTGGCCGCGCGTGAAAGCATCGAAAGCGATGCCGAACGGTTGGAAAGTTATCAGGCGGCGTATCAGCAGGCCGAGGTCGTGGCCGTGCCCGACCGGCCCGAAGGAAGCTCGGTCTCGGTTGTGGAATACGCGCTTTCGACAACCAACTCGGTCGGGCAGCCGATGTATTCCCGGTCGGCTCTGTCTGGCGCGGCGCGGGCGGAACGCAACTGCGCGCGTTATACCTCTGCCGATTTTGCGCAGATCGCGTTTCTCGAGGCCGGCGGCCCGAACCGTGACCGGCATGGTCTGGACCCTGACGGTGACGGGTTTGCCTGTGGCTGGGATCCGGCCCCGTTCCGCACGGCACGCGGGGTCGCCGACGATACCATCGTGACCGAGGATTCAGGCATCAGCAAAGCAGATCTTGAAGCCGTGGGCATCACGACGGAAGAGGACGAACCGATCGCTGATCCTGTCCCGCTTCCGGGGGACACCCTGAATATCTCTGACGAAACCGTCTCGGGCGAATAGGTGCAGATCACGCCCCGCCCGTCCCCGAATTTCGGCCCGCGACGGGATGGGCTGACACCGTCGCTGATCGTTCTGCACTATACCGCCATGCCTGACCCGACCGAGGCGCTGGAGCGTCTTTGCGCGCCGGAACACGAGGTGTCGGCCCATTACCTTCTGCATCGCGACGGGCGGGTGTTCCAATTGGTGGACGAAGATCAGCGCGCATGGCACGCCGGCGCGGGCATGTGGCGGGGGCAGGACGACATCAACTCGCGCTCGGTCGGGATCGAAATCGACAATGACGGGGCATCGCCGTTCAGCGAACCGCAACTGGCGCAATTGGATCGCCTGTTGCCTCAGATCATGCAGCGCTGGTCGATCCCCATGGAAGGGGTGATCGGGCACAGCGACTTTGCCCCGGATCGCAAAACAGACCCCGGACGTCGATTCCCATGGACCCGTCTGGCGCGGCAGGATCTGTCCATCTGGCCCAATGACGGGGAAGCCACGCCGGACGAGGCGGCGTTCATGCGCCAGGCTGCCATTTTCGGATATCCGACGGATGCCGGGTGTGACGCCGTGCTGGATGCGTTGCGCCAACGCTTCCGCCCTTGGGCGACAGGGCCGCTGGACGGGCGTGATATGGGGATCATCACAGATCTTGCCAACCGCTTCTCCGTTGACCTGCCTGCGCCCATCGCCTAAGTCAATCTTCGCGCGGATGGCTGGATGACCGCGGGTGACTGTGGGGGCATGCCCCCGCGTGACGCGAGGAAAGTCCGGACTCCACAAGGCAATGGTGCCGGGTAATGCCCGGCCGGGGAAACCCGAGGGAAAGCGCCACAGAGAACAGACGGCCTGCGCCCGTCGCAGGTCACGGTGAAACGGTGGGGTAAGAGCCCACCGCGCCCATGGCAACATGGGCGGCACGGCAAGCCCCACCAGGAGCAATGCCAAATAGGGACCGCACGGGGCTTGCCCCAAAGCCGCCTTGGCTTTTGCAGGTCCGGGTTGGCAGCTTGAGCCTGTTGGCAACAGCGGGCCTAGAGGAATGGTCATCCAGGGTGGCAACACCCGGACAGAATCCGGCTTACAGGCCATCCGCGCGTATTTTCAGCCGCCCCCGGCGGCGCCTTGCAGAACCGGCGCGATTTTCCCGATTGCCTGTTGACTCGGGGGCCAATGGCGCTAAAAGGCGGGTTCCAGAGATTTACCCGGGCGGGGTGCGCCCACCCGATGAGGAGCTGATGACATGGCGAAGCCGACCACTATCAAAATCCGCCTGAACTCGACTGCGGATACCGGCCACTTCTATGTGACCAAGAAAAACGCTCGCACCATGACCGAAAAAATGGTCGTTCGTAAGTACGACCCGGTTGCGCGCAAGCATGTTGAATACAAGGAAGGCAAGATCAAGTAAGATTTTGCGACCTTGGATGAAAAAAAGGCCGTGCTTTGGGCGCGGCTTTTTTGTTGTCTGTTTCGCTGCTGCGGCGCTTGTGGTTCAGCGGTGCAGAATATGTGCGGCCACTTTGCGCCCCAAGAGGTGATAGGCGTTCGGACCCGGGTGAAAGCCGTCTTCTGCCATCATCTCGGCCGTCAGGGGCACGTCGAACGGCATGTATTCCACGCCCATCGAGAGCGCCTGTTTTTCAAGCGCATGATCGAAGCGGCGGGCCTGCAAGCCCAGAAACCAGCGCAGTGGATTGGGCAGAAGCGGAAAGCGGTCAATCGGGGGAACGCCGGTCGCGATGATGCGCTTTGCGCCCCAGGTGCTGCGCAGCAATGCGTAAAGTTCTGCGCGACATGCCATCAGTCGATACAACGGCATTTGGCTGGTCACGTCATTGACACCCAGAACCACCAGGACCACGTCGATTTTCTGTGGTTCCTGTGATCGCAACAGCCTCAGGGTCGAGCGGGTGGTCGCGCCTGTGCGCGCCAGTACGCGCCATTTTACGCGATAGGATGCTTCCAGCACGTTCAGAACCTGACCGGATAGTGCCATCGTTTGGTGCGGCGCGCCCACGCCAGATGCTGAACTGTCGCCAATAATCATCAAGGACAGGTCTGGCCCTGCGCCGGACTCGCCACTGCGGTGACCCGGAGGTTCCGGCAGGATCTTTGCCAGTTTGCGGACTTTCAGGGCTTGTGCCGTCAGATAGGGGCTGAGGATCAGCTTTGCGATGGTCTCTAAAACGCCGTTCATGGGTCTTTTCTACACAACCAAAAAGGGCCGGTCACGCGGACCGGCCCTTCAGATTTCAGTTCGCTTGCCTCACTCGCGGTTGCCCAGGAATTGCAGCAGGAACATGAACAGGTTGATGAAGTCCAGATACAGGTTCAAGGCCCCCATGATCGCGGATTTCGCCAGCCATTCGCTGTCCATCGCCTGTGCGTGGGCGATGTAGTCCGTCTTGATCTTCTGCGTGTCATAGGCAGTCAGGCCCGCAAAGATCAGCACACCGATCACCGAGATCGCGAAATGCATCATCGAGCTTCCGATGAAGATGTTGACGATCGAGGCAATGATCAGGCCGATCAGACCCATGATCAGGAACGCGCCCATCGGGCCAAGATCGCGCTTGGTCGTGTAGCCATAAAGGCTGAGGCCGGCAAAGGCGATTGCGGTGATCAGGAAGGTCTGCACGATCGACACCCCGGTAAAGACCAGGAAGATCGAGCTGATCGACAGGCCCATCAGGGCCGCGAATGCATAGAAGAACAGCTGCGCGCCCGATGCGGACAGCCGGTTGATGGCGGCGCCGAAGGCAAACACCATCGCCAGCGGGGCAAACATGACAACCCATTTCAGCGGCGACAGATAGATCGCCTGACCCAACCCGGTCAGATACTGACCTTCACGGATCGCGGCGGTTGCGCCGGTCGGATCGGTGGTCACAGCAAGTCCGGCAATGGCCCAACTGGCCAAAGCCGTAATCAAAAGGCCAACGGACATCAGCCCATAGACCTTATTCATGTGGGCCCGAAGCCCCTCGTCGATTGCAGCACGGGTGCCTACACCTGTGCGAACCGTATCAAATTCAGCCATCAAGACCTCCTGATTGAACACACTTGGCAGTCCCCACACGGAAACCGCCCTTGGCCTTAATATCGGCAAGGGCGGGCTGCATTTCAAGAGGAATAGGATAACTTGATCGGAAAGATCAGGTATTAGTTCCAGTGTGATGGAACATCCCAGAGCGACCGGTTCGATTCGCGCTGTGCATCGGCTTGAGTCAGGCCGATATCCTTCAGCATAGTTGCGTCCAGATTGGCCAGTGCGCGGCGTTCGCGGTGAATTTCCAGGGCGTGAACCAACCATGCAATCGGCGAGAACGCGGGTTTCGTGGTGGGGGCATTCGTGCAGGTTATGGCGGACATCTTCTCACTCCTTCGCTGATTGATATGGTTGATTGAAGTTGAATCAGTTTTCTTGATGTTTATGCTGATTTGCGATCTATAAGTAAAATGAATGTTTTTTCTAATATACATCAACAGGTGTGATATGCCCCGAAATCTTGATCTGACCGCTTTGCGCAGTTTCGTCACCGTAGCCGATGCTGGCGGGGTGACGCGGGCGGCGGGCCTTCTGCATTTGACCCAATCTGCGGTGTCGATGCAGCTAAAACGTCTTGAAGAAAACCTGGGCCGTCCGCTTCTGGACCGGTCGGGGCGCGGTGTGTCTCTGACAGCGGATGGCGAGCAATTGCTGGGCTATGCCCGGCGCATGATGCGCCTGAACGACGAAGTGTATGCGCGCCTGACCGATCAGGCTTATGAAGGCGAGATCGTGCTGGGCGTGCCGTCGGATGTGGTCTATCCGGCGATTCCCACGGTGCTGAAGCAGTTCCACGCAGAATATCCCCGTATGCGGGTGCAGTTGATTTCGTCTTACACAAGCCGTCTGAAAGCGATGTTTGCGCGTGGCGAATGTGACATCACCCTGACCACCGAAGAAGACAAGGATGCCGGGGCCGAGACACTGGCCGCGCTGCCGCTGGTCTGGGTGGGGGCGCCGAACGGTCAGGCATGGCGCACCCGGCCCCTGCGCCTTGCCTTCGAGCGCAACTGCATCTTTCGCAAGGGCGTGCAGAAGGCGCTGAACGCCGCGAACATCCAGTGGGAGATGGGCGTGGACGGCGATTCCACCCGAACCATCGAGGCATCGCTGTCGGCAGATCTGGCGGTTCACGCTGTCATCGACGGCACCGTGCAGCCGTTTCTTGAGCAGATCGACCATGGCGGCGCATTGCCCGACCTGGCCGTCACCCGTGTGAACATGTATGCGGCAAACAACTCGGGCGGGCAGGCGATGCACGACCTGTTGTCGATGATCCGTCGCGCCTTTGACGAGCTTTAGGCCGAGGGTGACATCGTCACGACCACCTTGCCTGTCGACTTGCGTTGCCTGAGAAGGTCCAGCGCCTCGTCGGCGCGTTCCAGCGGCAGGGTGTGGCTGACATGGGGTTTGATCTTGCCTTCACCATACCATGTCAGCAGCTGCCGCAGGCTGTCGGTCAGGGGGGCAGGTCGGAATTTCAGATAGCCGCCCCAATAGAAACCGATCAGCGTAATGTTCTTGACCAGCATGTGATTGGGCCGAACCTCGGGCAGGTCGCCGCTGGCAAACCCGATCAGCAGGATGCGGGCATCGGGGTTGCAGGCGCGGAAGGCCGCGTTGAACTGGTCGCCCCCGATGGCGTCATAGACAACATCCGCCCCGCCCAGCGCCTTGATTTCTTCGCGGATGTCCTGCGTGTCGGTGTCGATCAGGTGGTCGGCCCCGGCGCGGCGGCAAACTTCCAGCTTCTCGGCGCCGCGGGCGCAGGCGATAACCCGCGCGCCCATGACCTTGCCGATCTCGACCGCCGTCAGGCCGACCCCCCCTGATGCGCCCAGCACGACCAGCGTTTCACCGGGTTGAAGCCGGGCCTTGTAATCCAGCGCCATGTGGCTGGTGCCATAGGCAACCTGGAATGCGGCGGCGTCCGCGAAGCTCATGTTGTCGGGCAGGGGCAGGCACCGGGTCGCATCGAATACGCCCTGTTCGGCCAGCCCATCGCGCCCGGAAAAGACCACCACCCGCGTTCCGGGCTGCGGCCCGTCGGTGTCGGGGCCAAGGGCGGTGACAATGCCAGCGGGTTCCATCCCCAGCGAGAACGGAGGTTTGGGGGTGTCCTGATATTTGCCTTTCGACATCAGAAGATCGGCGAAATTCAGACCGCAGGCACGGATGTCCACCAACGCCTGACCCGCTGCGGGGGACGGTGTGGGGACTTCGCTCAACTGGGCGGGACGATCGAAATCTGTGACGAGAAGAGTTTTCATGCGGCCTCCTGTTGGCAACTCCATAGGGGGTTCCGACCGGAAAATCGAGCAAGATAGTGGAGAATCATTCGCTCACCCCTGCGTTGTGGAGTTGCAAAATGCAAAACAATTTGCTAATCTCCTTCTGCGTGTGCTTCCATATTAATAACTTTCGCTGAGGTGGAGGCGTGAAAATCGCGATACTATGCCTGTACCGTATTGTTATTAATTGGTTTTTCATTAATGGCGTCTAGGCTGACCAAAAAGACAGGTTGAGCGTGCGCGCCGACGCGTGGTCAGTGGTTGCGTAATTCAATCTGGTAACGAGGAGTGGTTCAATGAAACATCCGGTGGATGTCCATGTCGGTAAACGCGTTCGGCACCGCCGATGGATGGTGGGCATGACGCAGCAGCAGTTGGCTGAAAAAGTCGGGATCAAGTTCCAGCAGATCCAGAAATACGAAACCGGCATGAACCGTGTCTCGGCCTCTCGGCTGTGGGATATTGCGGCCGCGCTTTCGGTGCCGGTCAGCTTCTTCTTCGAAGGGCTGGAAAGCAAACCCGACGCGGATACCGAAGGCGCGCTGCCCGGTGACATCCTTGCGGATAAGGAAGCGTTGGAGCTTGTGCGCAGCTATTACGCCATCCCCGACAATCAACGCCGTCGCCTGTTCGAACTGGCACGTGTCCTGTCGGACGTGGCCTGAGCTTGACGCCAGACCGGTTGCCCTGCTACCGCGCGGTCAACAAACTGCCGGGGTGACATGGTGACCGATCTGACGACAGAGACCCAACAAGACTTGTTGCGCGTTGCAGAGGCATTGGCCGATGCGGCGCGCGCTGCCGTTCTGCCCTATTTCCGTGCCGACGATCTGACCGCCGACAACAAGTTGAGCGATGGGTTCGACCCTGTCACCGAAGGCGACCGCGCGGCGGAACGTGCGATGCGGGACATCCTTGCACAGCGGCGCCCGCAAGATGCTATTCTGGGCGAGGAATACGGTCACACAGCGGGTGAAAGCGGTCTGACATGGGTGCTTGATCCGATTGACGGCACCCGTGCTTTTTTGTCGGGGGCACCCACATGGGGCGTGTTGATCGCGGTCGGCGACGATAACGGACCCCGGCTTGGCATCATCGACCAACCTTACATCGGCGAGCGTTTCATCGGCGGTTTTGGCGTGGCGCGTGTTGATGGGCCGCACGGGGCGCGCAGGTTGAAAACGCGGGCCCCGCGCGATCTGGCCGATGCGATCCTGTTCACCACCTTTCCCGAAGTCGGCACGCCGGAAGAAGGGCTTGCTTTCCGAACGCTGTCCGAGCGGGTCAAGCTGACCCGCTATGGTCTGGATTGCTATGCTTACGGTCTGGTGGCTTCGGGTCATATTGATCTGGTGGTCGAAGCCGGGTTGCAGGCCTATGACATCCAGGGCCCGATGGCGGTGATCGAGGCGGCGGGCGGCATCGTGACAAACTGGCAAGGCGGGCCGGTGCATCAGGGTGGTCGTGTGGTCGCTGCTGCCAACCCTCAGGTTCACGCCGCCGCTTTGGAAATCCTGTCCCGCGTCTGACCCGCTGATCAAAGCTGTTGTCGACCACCGCGCGCGCGTGGCAATATGCCAAGGCGCGCGAGTCCTTTGCCCTTTCTGTCGCCGCCAGAGTTGTCTCACCGAAATGGGCGGAAGGAGACAACGATGGAATACCTGATCCGAAATGCACATACCATTCTGACCATGGATGATGACAGCCGGGAACTGTCGTCCATTGACATCCGCATAGCTGACGGAGTCATCGCCGAAATCGGTCCTGATTTGTCATCGGGGGCCGAGGTGATTGAAGCAAGCCGCGCTGTCGTGACGCCCGGCCTCGTGAATACTCACCATCACCTGTATCAGACCCTGACACGGGCGGTGCCGGGCGGGCAGGACGCGCTTTTGTTCGGCTGGCTTCAGACGCTTTATCCGATCTGGTCGCGCTTTGGCCCGGATGAAATGCGCGTGTCTGCGATGGTTGGGCTTGCCGAACTGGCCCTGTCCGGCTGCACCATGAGCTCGGACCACCTGTATCTTTATCCCAATGGCGCGCGGCTTGAGGATACGATTGACGGCGCGCGCGAGGTTGGGCTGCGGTTTCACCCCACGCGCGGGGCCATGTCGATCGGGGAAAGCGATGGTGGCCTGCCGCCGGACGGGCTGGTCGAACGCGAAAGCGCCATTCTTGAAGATTGCATTCGCGTGATTGACGCCTTTCACGACCCGTCCGAAGGGTCGATGTTGCGCGTGGGCGTGGCGCCCTGTTCCCCCTTTTCCGTCAGCCGCGAGTTGATCTGGGACGCCGCCGTTCTGGCGCGCGACAAAGGTGTGATGATGCACACCCATCTGGCTGAGAATGACGAGGATATCGCCTATAGTCAGGCACAGTTCGGCTGCCGCCCCGGTCAATATGCCGAAGAGTTGGGTTGGGTCGGGGATGACGTCTGGCACGCCCATTGCGTCAAGCTGGACGGCGCCGAGATCGAGCTGTTTGCCCATACCCGCACCGGGGTGGCGCATTGTCCATGTTCAAACTGCCGCCTTTGATCGGGGATCGCGCCCGTGCGCCGGATGCGCGATGCGGGCGTCAAGGTTGGCTTGGGCGTGGATGGATCGGCTTCGAACGATCAGGGCAACCTGATCGACGAAGCGCGCCAGGCCATGCTGTTA
>JAUHWP010000091.1 GCA_030424645.1 Alphaproteobacteria bacterium | reverse complement strand
CGCTGATGCTGCTGGACCATCTGGGAATCGAGCGCGCCGCGATCCTTGGCACCTCGCGCGGGGGGCTGATCGCGATGGGAATTGCCATGGCCGCGAAGGACCGCCTGTTGGGGGCGTGCCTGAACGACATCGGCCCAGTCATCGACCCGCGTGGGTTGGATTATATCAAGGGGTTTCTGGGGCGTCGCCCCTCGGCGCGATTTTACAAGGATGCGGCCAGCGCGCGGGCACAGATCATGGAAGCGTCAGGCTTTCGCAATGTCCCGGCCGACCGCTGGGAAGCCGAGGTGCGCCACCTGTATTCGCAGACCGAAACGGGTTTGCAGAACCGATACGACCCCGCCCTGCGCGAAGCGGTGCTGGAAGCAGGGGCGCAACCCGCCCCGGACCTGTGGCCCTATTTCGATGCGCTGCACGACCTGCCGCTGGCGCTGATCCATGGCGAAAATTCGGACATCCTGACCGATGACACGGTCGCGGAAATGCGGCGACGCAACCCCGACATGCGCTATGCGCGCGTGGCCGATCGCGGTCACGTTCCGTTTCTGGACGAACCCGAAGCGCTTGCGACGCTCCACGACTGGTTGGGGGATCTGCGGTGAACATCGACGATATCCGTGCCGCTGCCGCCTGCCTTGACGGGCAGGCACGCCGCACGCCGCTGCTGAGCTCGTCCTTTCTGGATGACATGGCGGGCAAGCGGGTTCTGGTGAAGGCCGAATGCCTGCAACACACCGGAAGCTTCAAGTTTCGCGGCGCGTGGAATGCCATTTCGAAGCTGACCGACGCCCAGCGCCAGCACGGGGTCATCGCCTATTCCTCGGGCAACCATGCGCAGGGCATCGCGCGCGCCGCGCGCCACGCCGATACGCCAGCGGTGATCGTCATGCCGTCAGACGCCCCACGCCAGAAGATCGACAACACCCGCGCACTGGGCGGCGAGGTGGTGCTGTATGACCGCGCGACCGAAGACCGGGACCGGATCGGAGCACGGCTGGCATCCGACCGCGGGCTGACCCTGATCAAGCCGTTCGACAATTACGATGTGATCGCCGGACAGGGCACCGTCGGGCTTGAGATTGCCACCAAGGCACAGGCGTTGGGGATTGATACGGCCACGGTGCTGGTGCCCTGTGGCGGCGGGGGCCTGACATCGGGCATCGCGCTGGCGCTGGAGGCTGACGCCCCCGGTTTGCGCGTGCACCCGGTCGAGCCTGAGGGGTTCGACGATGTCGCCCGCTCGCTTGCCTCGGGGCGGATCGAACGCAATACGCGGTTGTCGGGCTCGATCTGCGATGCCATCATCACCCCATCGCCGGGCGAAATGACCTTTCCCATTCTGACGCGGCTGTGCGGACCCGGTTTGACCGTGGCAGAGGAGGACTGCCTGCGCGCCATGGTGGCCGCGTTCAACCGCCTGAAGATCGTTGTCGAACCCGGCGGGGCGGTCGCACTGGCCGCCGCGCTGTATCACGCTGACCGGATCGACGCTGACACCGTGATCGTCGTCGTGTCCGGCGGCAATGTCGACGCGCCGGTCTTTGCCGACGCGCTGACCCGTTTCACCTGACCGGAGGACCACATGACAGATTTCACCATCGCCTCGTTCAACGTGAAGAACCTGATTGGACCGGATCAGGAATACTATGAATTTCAAAGCTACACACCCGAGGAATACGCCTGGAAACGCGACTGGATGGCGGATCAGTTGATGGCGCTTGACGCCGACATCATCGGATTTCAGGAGATCTTCGAGGAAGACGCCCTGCGCGATGTGATCGGCGAGGCGAACAAACGTGTCGCGGCCCTGAACGCGGCCACGATCCCCGACAAAAGCAAGGGGTATCACCGCAAGGCGATCTTTCGCAAACTGGCAATCCGGCCCTGGGATATGGACCATCTGGCCTTTGCCCCGAACGCCGCCGATGAAGGGCCGGGCCAGCGCAGGCCGGGCGTCGCGATCCTGTCACGGTTCGGCTTTGCCGAACCTCCGCAAGTCATCCAGGATCTGCCCGACCCCTTGACCATCCCCTTTACCGCCCTGCGCGGGCTTGAGGGCGAGGCGGGGCATTATACGCTGCGCCGCCTGTCGCGCCCCATCCTGCGCGCCCGTATTTCCATCGGCGATCAGGTTGTCACCGTGTTCAACTGCCACCTGAAATCGAAACTGGGCGAATACATCCGACCTGCGGGGGCCGAGTTTGCGCCCGAAGAGGACCTGACCAACTATGATCCGGTCGGGCGTGCGTTGGGGTCCGCCCGTGCGGCCATGCGCCGGATGGCCGAGGCCTGGGTCCTGCGCGGTTTCATCGTCGAGGAATTGCGCAAGGGCCACCCCGTCGCCGTCCTGGGGGATTTCAACGATGGGGAAGATGCGGTCAGTTCGGAAATCATCTCGGGCGAAGTGCCGTTCAAAAACTACTCCTGGATGCTGCGCCACGATGCGAAATCGGATCGTGACCGATACAGCAAGGAAGAAAGCGCCCGGATCACTCGCGATGTCGAAGCCGTTCGCCTGCATTCCGCCGAAAAGCTGTTCGTGCGCAAGTCATTGCGAGATATGGTTTATACCTCGGCTTTCGCGGGGGTGTTCGAAAGCATCGACCAGATCTATCTCAGCCGTCATTTCCACCCGGACAACGCCCGGCGCATCGCGGATATGACCTATTTCAGCGTGCTGAATGACCACATTACCGATGGCTCGCACCCCGAAGCGCCTTACAACAAGCTGGCCTCCGATCACGGGCAGATCATGGCCTATCTGACGCTTCGTGACGACGACGAACAAGACGGGTAATCGTCAGACCGGATGGCGGGACCCGCAAAAAGACCTTCGCCCGACCCGCTTGGATTTACGTGGTCATGGCGAAGGCCCATTTTTCATTGATGGTCGGAACGGGCCGGTGGCTCAATGCCCCACCGGCCCGTCAGCCCCACCTCATGCGGTGGCGTTGTTTTTGGCAAAGGCGTTGTAAATCAGCCCGCCAAGGACCGCGCCGATCACCCAGGCATAACCCGACAGGAACGAGAACCACGGAACCCACCCCGTCGCGACCGAGAAGATGGCTGCCAGACCGAATGCCTTGACCGCAGCATGGTTCCAGCCGTTCTGATAATGATAGGTGCCGCCTTTCATGTCATACAGATCGTCTTCGTCCAAATGCTGCCCCCGGTGCCAGTAATAGTCGACAATCATGATACCGAAGATCGGCGCAAGCGTCGCACCCAGGGTGTTGACGAAACCGCTGATCCCGAACTGGCTGATGAAACTGTTCCAGAACCCGCCGATCACCAGCGCAAAGACCGAGGTGATCAGCCCGGCCTTCCGAAAGCTGATCTTTTCGGGGGCCAGGTTCGAAATACCGTTCACGGCAGGGATGAAGTTGGCCACCAGGTTGATGCCGACCGTCGCCGCGAAAAAGGTGATCGCCGCGATGATCCCCAGCAAGACGCTGTCAGTGCGTTCGACGATTTCGGTCGGATTGATGATCTCTTCACCAAAGACCACGGCCGCCCCACCCGTCGTCAGCAGCGCCAGCGCCGAAAACAGGATCATGTTCAGGGGCAGACCGGCCAGATTGCCAATGACCATGGTCTGCTTGTCCTTCGCATAGCGCGAGAAGTCGCTGAAATTGATCATCACCGCCGCAAAATAAGCCACCATCGTGCCAACGATTGCGACAAACCCCTTGAGCTCGGTCCAGAACGTCCCTTCGGGATTGGCAAAGATCGTCGCTGTCGCTTCCAGAAGCTGACCGTCGGACCGTTGCCACAGCACCACCACAAGACCGATCATCACGACATAGACGAAAGGCCCGGCAATGTTCAGGAAGGTTTCGACCCAGCCCATACCGCGCCAGAATATGAAGATATGGAACGCCCAAACGAGCAGGAAGGACAACCAGTCAACGCCGGTCAGGCCCATGATCTCGGTCCCGCCTTCGATACCGGTGACGGATCGGATCAGCAGGGCAAGCGCCGTCGAGGCAAAATAGACCTGCACCCCATACCAGAAAACCGCAACCGTGGCCCTGAGGATTGCCGGAAGGTTGGACCCGGCGGTTCCAAGGCTGGCGCGCGCAAATACCGGGTAAGGGATGCCGTATTTTTCACCCGCGGCGCCGGAAAGGTTCACCATCCACATCACGAAAAGACCGGCAAATATCAACGCCGCGAACGCGGTCCAGCCGCCGACACCATAGGAAATGAACAGCGAAGCCACGAGCGAGTAACCGAAGAGAGATTGCACGTCATTCGCCCAGATGTTGAAAATGGCGAACCATCCCCATGTCTTCTCGTCTTCGCTGACAGGGTTAAGCGTATGCGTGCTTTCCCCCGAAAGCGTGTCACCGTGGGTGACGTGTGTTTCATGTGTTGAAGTCATGATCTCCTCCTAAGATCGCGGTGCGTGCTGCATTTTGGCAGTCTGCCGAACAACATGCGCGTTTGCACTTGTAACTGACATGTTAGGTGCTATCTTAACAAAAATACTATAAGAAATATCAATAAGCACTTTATCGAAACTACAGAAAATACCGGTAAGGAGTGGGCAATGAACAAAGCGCAGGACGTTCAGCTTCTGGCTGACAGGGCACAACAGGCGCTGTGGGCCGCCCTGAAAACCGGCACGTTGCGGGACGGGCAGTTTCTTTCGATGTCACAACTTGTCGACATACTCGACTTTCCCTTGTCTGCCGTCCGCGAGGCGGTGAAACAGGCCAGTTCGCACGGGTTGCTGTCCGCCTTGCCCAAGCGCGGCATCAGGGTCATGGAAGCTCGCCCCGAAACCATTCGCGAGTGCCTTGATTTTCGGATGGTGCTGGATCAGGAAGGTGCCCGTCGTCGGATTTCGGACGGTCATCTTGTCGGGCTGGATGCTTTGCGAGAACGTCACGAAGACATCTGGAACCAGGCTCGGACAAACGCCGCGAATGACCTGTCACCGGTTGCCATTCAGGTTGACCTGTCGCTGCACGATTTTCTGGCGGAAGGCCTGGGCAATTCGCAACTGGCGGCATCCTATGCGGCCAATCGTATGCGTATCGCGATCATCCAGAACTCCCGCCCCTTCGTTCCGGACCGCATCGTTTCGGCAATCGACGAACATCTTGCCATCATAAACGCGCTGGAGAAGCATGACGCCGGGGGGGCCGTTGCCGCCATCAACCACCACTATGAACAAACCCTGCGCTGGTGGGGTGCGGCGTGACCTTGCGCAGGCGCAGCCCCGGCAGGTCAGTCTGACAGCGCCAGCCTTAACCCCAGAAGGCCAAAGGCGCCCGCAAAACTCTTCTTGATCCAGTTCAGCACCGCGGGGCGCGTGATGACATAGTCCCGCGCCGCGGCAGCAAATGCGCCATAGCCCACGAACACGGCAAATGTCATTGCCATGAACACAAGCGCAAGGGTGATCAGTTCTACGGTCGCGCCGTTCGAATTCACGGATACGAACTGCGGCAGAAAGGCCAGGAAGAACAGCGACAGTTTGGGATTCAACACGTTGATCAGCGCGCCCCTGATTGCGATCTTCCGAAGGCCCACGGTATCCTTTTCCTCGTCTACATCCATGGCCCCGCCTTCTTTCAATATGCTCCACGCCATATAGAAAAGGTAGATCACCCCAAGATACTTGATGACCTGAAACGCCAGCGCACTGGTATGCAGCAGCGCGGCAAGCCCGACGATGCTGGCCAAGGCGGCAGGCACGATGCCAAAAGTGCAGCCCAGCGCCGCGGCGACCCCGGCCCTGAAGCCGCCCCCCAGTCCGGTGGCCAGCGTATAGATGACGCCAGTGCCCGGAAGCAAAACCACGACCAGCGATGTCAGAAGAAATTCAAGCGACATACGACCCCCGTTTTCCCTGAAGACCCCGTTTCCATGCAGGCTTGTCTGTCAAAGACCTGTTGTCAACAACCGCCATCGGCCAGACAGCGGAAAGCTGCACGGACCGCAAGACACCAACTGTGTGAAAAGTTCCTTCTATCCGGCGATCAGTAGGCAACCTTTCAGGGTTCGTCACTCAGTTTTCCGCCGCCCAACTTCGAAACCAACCTGACGCTTTCGGGACTGGCCCCGCTTGGGTCCGATGCGGATCGCTTTTTCCTTGTCCGCACGCAAGGCACAAGCGACCCGATCGCGAACGGCGATCTTTTCACGATATATCCGGCAATCGACGATGGGGCGGGCGGCCTGCAACCAGACTTGTCCCAACCGCTATACCAGACCCTGAATGCCACCCCTGACGCCTATCCGGTCAATGGGTCGGACGGGCTTGGGGCAGGCGATGATTACATCGCGTTCGGCCTGTTCGGGGGGCCGCAAATTCTGGTGGATCTCGGCGGCATCGACGGTGCCACCTCGTTCACGGTAAGCGCAAATGACGTCATCGCCGATGACGGAGAGCTTTCCCTTGCCGAGATATCGGCGGCGAACCCCGATCAGGTCGTGTGCTTTGCAAAAGGCACCCCGATCACGACCGAACGTGGCGAGGTTCCGGTCAAACGGCTCGGGGTCGGAGATCGGGTCCAGACCTATGACGGGGGGCACAACCCCATCCGGTGGATCGGGTCATCCAGGGTCGCGTTGAACAGGATCAACGACGACCTCGTGCCGATCCGCTTTGCCCCCGACGCCCTCGGGCCGGGCCAGCCCGCGCGGCCGGTATCTGTCTCTCCGGCGCACCGCATCTTGTGGCGCGGCGCGGCCGCCGAGCTGCTGTTCGGTGCAAGCGAAGTGCTGATCCCGGCAAAGTTCCTGGTCAACGACAGAACGATCCTTCGCGACCACGGACAAAGAAGCGTGACCTATTGGCATTTCATGTTTGACGATCACCAGATCGTCTTCTCTGCGGGCCTGAAATCAGAAAGCTTCTTCCCCGCACCCTACGCCATCGGCACGATGGCGCGAAACACGCGCGACGAACTGTTCCGCCTGTTTCCCGAGCTGACGCACCACGATCCCGGCAAGACGATGAAACTCGCGCGCCCCGCACTGCGCCGCGATGAATTCAACGTGCTCGCATCCACGTTCGCGGGGGCAGGATAAGACCGCAGCAATGACGACCCGGCCCGAAAGGCGCGCGCATCAAGCCCGAAACCGATCCAACAAGATCGCCTCTTTATCGAATAAACCCTTTATCTACATGGCGATCCCTGAAGGACTCGAACCCTCAACCTGCTGATTAGAAGCTCGGTCCAGACGGTTTCTCTGCATTTCTCCAATTTTCGCCAACCTGACAAAAATGAAATTATAACAACGATTTACGTTGACCATCACCGCGCCAAGCTTCCATCATTAACGCCAAGTTTCGACGCCAATTGCTTCCGTATAGCTTCCGGGTTTCTGGCGTCATCAAAGCGGAGGGCATGACATGCGGCTTACAAAAAGATCGGTGGAAGGGCTGGAAGTCAAACCCGGCGATTACATCGTTTGGGATTACGATGTGAAAGGATTTGGCGTCCGTGTCTATGGCACTGGCAAGCGCACCTATGTCGTCCAATACCGTGCGGGCAAGCGAACCCGACGCCTAACGCTGGGCCAGCATGGCCCGCTAACAACAGACGAGGCCCGCAAGCTCGCCAAGCAGCGCCTAGGCGACGTCGCACGCGGGGAAGACCCGTCCGCCGACATTCAGACCAAACGCCGCGCACCGACCGTCTCAGCGCTCTGTGACCGCTTTCTGGACGAATATGTAGCGCAGCACTGCAAACCGACCACGCTTCGCTCCTACCGCACGATCATCAAGAACCATATCCGCCCCAAACTGGGGGCGTTTTTGATCAATGATGTTAAACGGGCCGATGTTGCCGCATTGCATTTCGACATGCGCAACACGCCCTATCATGCCAACCGAACCCTTATGGTCATTTCCAAGATGTTCAATGTGGCCGAGGACTGGGGTCTGCGCGACGAGGGCGCGAACCCAAGCCGCCGGATCAAGAAATATCGAGAGGAAGAAAAGAAACGCTACCTATCCGATGATGAACAATACCGGCTTGGAAAAGTCTTTCAGGACGTTCTAGACGAAGGCAGCGAAACCTTGCATGTCGTGTCTGCTTATTTGCTTCTAATGCTGACTGGATGCCGCAGGAATGAAATTCAGACCTTGAAATGGGAATACGTGCATACCACCCACCTAGACCTGCCCGACAGCAAGACAGGGCGGCGGCGCATCCCCCTGCCCCGCGAAGCCTATGACATTCTCATGGCTCTACCCCGGCAAGAAGGTAACCCCTACGTAATTCTCGGCAAAACTGATGAAGGCCACATCACCGATCTTGAGCGACCTTGGCGACGCATCCGCGAACGCGCCGGATTGAACGATGTTCGCATTCACGATCTACGGCACACCTATGCGTCGGTTGCCATGAAAGACGGGATCGACCCGTTTACCTTGAAGGAAATTCTTGGACACAAGAACCTGACGACAACGCTGCGATATGCGCACCTAGCCGATGATGCGGTTCAACGCGCGGCGGGGTCCGTGGCAAGCCGGGTTGCAGGGGCTATGGGACGGCGTGCGAATGCAAAACCGGGGTTGCGGCTTGTGCGATGAAACTGTTCATTGCCGTCGCACTTCAGACTGTGCAGCCAGAGCGAGCGCATTCCCATGACCAAATCCGATGAAGAACACATTGAACACGTTCGCCGTAAAGATGTGGAAACACGTTTGTTAGATGAAACGGTTCAAGCAATGCATGAAAAATTCGATGTTCAGACCGAGCTCGAAATTTTTAGAGATCGACTGGTTCACATTCTATTTAGTTTCGAAAGAGACCTAGAATTCGAACAGTCCCCTTCAAAAAAAGAGCACCGAAAGCAGCTCGAGAAAGTATATAGAGCGACCGCCCGACTGATCGCTGCACTGGGCGGGCTCAGCAGCCATGCCAAGGAAACGCTCAATTACGACTTGGAATTCGATCATTGGCAATCTTGGGTTGAAGAGAACGGAAGCATTTTCGGCAATTACGTATCGGAAGCACCAACTGTGCACGAGATGCGAAAAAAATTAGAAAAAATAGCTGCCCAAGCGCATCCAGATAAAAATCGAGAAACAACTGCCGACACTGAGGGCAATGGATCAGACGATTGTTATAAGCCACCCAAACGAACAGCACTCGACCAGCTTATCATTGACGTTGAAGGCACTCTCCTCACGCACGTTGACTACACTGAGAAAGGTCTCTGTTACTATAGTGCAGTCGACGACGACTATCGTGGCCTGCTGTTTGAATTCACAGTTGAGCTATTGGACAGCTACGCACCGAACAGCTATTTCAGCCGTGGAGCGCTTGGTCAACGGATCATCCGCGTGCTCAAAAAGGACAAAGAGGGATAAGTTTCGTCCCCAACTGTCCTTTGAGAGACCTACTGCTACGCCTTAGTTGTACCTCAACGCAATCAGCGACAACGAGGTGAACATGACACGCGCTTATCAACCTGACCAACTTATTGACGAACGCGAAGCCGCGTCGATCCTTTGCTATTCCGTCCGCGCTTTGCAGAACTGGCGGCATCGCGGCGGCGGGCCGGACTTTGTGAAAGTGTCCGCCCGGTCGATCCGCTATCGCCGTGCCGATCTGGAAAAGTGGATCGCGGATCGCACAGTGTCCAACACCTCACAAACCATCTGACATTCAGTTTTGCCCCGCAACAGTTGGTAGCGGTTGCGGGGATTTTGGGGCCGAGAGGCTTTCAAACGGGGCGCGGGGTGTCGCCACCCTGCGCCCTTTCTATGTCTGCCAACAACTCAAACCAAGGAAAGGGACACCATGTCCAACCAACCCGCCTTCAAGTTCAGGCTTGGCCTGATCACCGCCACCATCTGGAAGAATGACAGCTTCTATTCCGTCGACTTCACCCGCTCCTACAAGGACGGCCAGGGCGATTGGCATAACACCGGCAGCTTTGCCCATGCCGACCTTCTGAACATCGCCAAATGCGCAGAACGCGCCGAGAACTGGATTGCGAGACAGACCAATGACTAAACCGAACCTGAACACCGAACACACCTCACGGCCCCAAAACAAAAGCTACCCCGCCGGAGGCTCCCACGCGCGCGGCACATCCCGCCGGTCGACTGGGGCAAGCCCCGAGAGGGGGGTGATAGTAGCACCCCCCTCTGGAAATACAGAAACACCGGAAGATTACACCGTTTTACACCGTGGCTTTGACACGCTGGCGCTGTCTATTCAGGCCAATATCGGCCCCAAGCTCTTTGAGTTCTTGGACGCGCAGAAAGCGATTGCCGAGGAAGACCAGCGGGAAATCCTGATCACCTATGAAGGTCTGCACTTCCTGCTCAAACCCTATGGCGGGAAGGGCTATCGGTTCTTGCTGGATGGTGGCCCCGATGGCGCAAGCTGGGCGATCAAGAAACCGAACGCGCGGGACAAGTGGGGCATTCGGATCACCTTCGGGTCATTCTTTATGAGCATGTATGGTCTGGGCGCGGCCAAGGCGCATTGTGAGCGTGTTCTGGACCGTCTGGGCGTCCGCTTCGGTCCTGATGATGTGAGCCTATCGCGGGCAGATTTCTGCGTGGATGTGTTGGCAAACGGGCTGACGCTGAAACCCGACAATCTGGTCATGCACAGTTCCACCGGGCGGCGCGATCACATTACATATGACGATGTGGCGGCGCATGGGAAATCCGGCTGGCAAACGTCAGTCACAGCGGGCAGCATCGCAAACCGGCAGGTCATTATCTATAACAAACGGTCTGAGGTCATCGCCCGTGGCAAGAGCCACTGGTGGGATATCTGGAACCATACGTTACGTAACGGTCTGGCGAACACGAACGCGGCTGTTACCTTACATAAGGGACAGCCCACCGGCCCCCTGACACCTGACCCGGCCAAGGCCAAACACAACCAAGTCTGGCGGGTCGAATTCCGCGCGGGCAAATACCTTTTGAAAGACCGCTGGGGCATTCGCACATGGGAACAGTTCTTTGACCGCTACGGCGACCTGTGCCGGTCAACGGGCGAGCTTGTCCGATACACAGACCCCGACCCCAACGACACGAACCGTTCGCGCTGGCCCAATCATCCCCTGTGGGATGTGGTGTGCGCCGAAATGAATGACGACCTGACCGAGATGCGCAGCGGGGCGGACCCCAACCCAATGAAAGAGGTTCACCGTGAAGAACACATCGCCGGTTTGCTAAAGCAGGTGACCGGAACATGCATCACAATGGCGGCGCTGGAAGGGTGGGACCACGCGGAACTGCCCACCGCGTTTGGTAGCATTGCCGAGCGCATGACCGCTGCCGCCAACGACAACCCCGAACGGTCCGCCAAGCAGTTGCAGGACGCCAAGGACCGGTATGTGTTCGTGCGGGAAGCGGGTGAGCGGCCTACGTAACGTATATGTAGGGAGCGGCCAGCCAAGCGCCCTACGTATACGTTACCTTACATAGGGACCGGCAGAACAATCAAAGCGCCTTATGTTATGTTACATAGGGCGCTCGTTTTTTTTGTGTGGGTCACCAATTGCCTAAGAGGTTCCCACAGATAACTGGGGGCGGGGAGCTGACATTCGCGACCGTTTGCACCGGTGACTGCTATGCGCAGGATAGGAACCTTTGCAAAGTTTGAGGACGGCCCAGAGGAGGTATTAGCAAGCTATCGATATGTTGCACTGCAGCTTCCCTAGAGCGGCCGTCCGTCGACCATGCAGCATTTGAGCCCGACTGGATTTCCTGAAAACCGACATCATTGGCCTTCAAAAAAGATATGCCTGACGAGTCACCTCTCTCAACTAAGGCTGAAAGAAGGATTTGGTGAAATTCTCTGAAAAGCTCTCTGTTCGAATAAAGTCCCGAACCTGTTCCCTTGTTTTCGCCCCAGAAGCAGAAATCAAACCGTCTATATGGTCTGAAACTTTCTGGATATGTGCTACGTACCGATCGTTGTCGAGAATGATAGCCATAACAGACTTATGTACCGTGGAACGCTGCTTTGGGTCCGCTTTGAGAAGGTTCGGTGTAGCCCAAAACTGACGGACCAAGGCATACA
>JAUHWP010000200.1 GCA_030424645.1 Alphaproteobacteria bacterium | reverse complement strand
GCCGACAGAAGCGAGTGTGCCGAAGTGATGGCGTGGAAATCGCCGGTGAAGTGAAGGTTCATATCCTCCATCGGCACGATCTGCGCATAGCCGCCACCGGCCGCGCCACCCTTCATCCCGAAGTTCGGCCCAAGCGAGGCTTCGCGGATGCAGACCATGGCCTTCTTGCCGATGCGGTTCAGGCCATCGCCCAGACCGACCGTGGTCGTGGTCTTGCCTTCCCCGGCCGGGGTCGGGTTGATTGCGGTCACAAGGATCAGCTTGCCATCGTCGTTGGACTGGACCGAGTTGATGAAGTCCTGGCTGACCTTCGCCTTGTCGTGGCCAAAGGGCAGCAGGTGTTCGGTCGGAATGCCCAGCTTGTCGCCGATTTCCTGGATCGGGCGTTTCTTTGCTTCGCGGGCAATTTCGATGTCGGATTTATAGCTCATGGCAGATCCTTCAGATTCGTGCACGTTGGTTCAGGTCAGATCGCAGCCCTGTTGACCCTGCGACCGTTTTCTTCCCGATACATATCTGCACTGAAATTTCCTCACAGGGTGGAATCCGACATGTTGGCCGCGGAATTCGTCGGAAAGCCTGTCGGTCGGCATCGCCCCTAAGCCCGGGCTTGCCATGCGCGCTGATCGGGGATGTGAAGCCGCAACCGGTCGCCCAGTTGCAAGCGACCGGGATGTTCGACCCAAGCCGTGACCCCGCGTTTTCCCCTGGCGGCGGGTTTGAACCCGATGCCATGGCCGGGGTGTGCACGCTCGACCTCGCGCGCGGCCAGGGTGCAGGGGCGGTTTTCCATGTCCACCACCAGCGTCGCACCGTTGTCCGCCTGCAACCGTGAAGATGGCGGCACATGGGTAAAGTCCGGCAGCCCCGCAACCACCATCGACGCCCCCAGCCAGGCCGGGTCGATCTGCTCAAGATCCAGCGCCCTGGCAATGTCGGCCAGTTCTTCGGCGGACAAAACGGAAAGCTGGCGCACGTTGCGGATTTCGGTGCCGCGCGGATACTGGCTTGTCAGGCGCGAACAGGACGGGCGGGTCAGGCCGGACCGTGCCTCGCCCACTATGCCTTCATAGGTCAGGTCGATGCCATCACACGCGACCGAGGTCAGCGTGGCATCGCGATCATCGGTTCTGCCAAGCCACGTGATCTGGCCGTAATACTCGGTTGGAACAAGTGCGGGCATCGGCACCTCCTTTAATCAGCGGCAGAGTGGCGCAAAGCCCTTGCAAGCTCAACCCGCGTTTCCTGCTCTACGAGGGGCGCTCCAGCGATAATCACTGTGTCCGGAAGTGATCAGTCCTGCCTTGCGCCGAAAAAATTTCGGGACCGACCGTTTTTGATCTTGCGTCGAATCCGTTTTGGGTCCAATTGCGCGACATAGACGCCAACGCACGCGCCTCTGGCCGGAAGCATCTACGCCCACGTGTTTACGTAGCGACGGTAACGTCTCCCTTGGAACTGAGCGGTCTTCGACGAGTATTCGTTATGGCCGGGTCTTTTGGAGATGACCATGATGCATTTCGTTGGCGCCGGTGCGCCTTCCCCTGTTGCTGTCCCGTCCCGTCTGGATACCTTTGTCGCCAGCCAGCACTTCGACAAACCCACCCTGGTCATGGACCTGGACCGCGTCGCGCAGCAATACGACGCGCTGCAATCGGGCCTTGGCCACGCGCGCATCCACTATGCCGTGAAAGCCAACCCGGCACCCGAGATCATCGCGCGCCTTGTCCAGCTTGGAAGCCGGTTCGACGCGGCGTCGAAAAACGAGATTGCATTGTGCCTTCAGCAGGGCGCACGACCGCAGGACATCTCTTACGGGAACACGATCAAACGGGCGTCGGACATCGCCTGGGCACATGAGCAAGGCATCACCCTGTTTGCCGCGGACGCAGAAGAAGAGCTTGAGAAGATCGCTCAGAACGCCCCCGGCGCGTCGGTCTATATCCGCGTGATCGTCGAAGCGTCGCAAGCCGACTGGCCGCTGACGCGCAAGTTCGGCTGCGACCGCAACATGGCCATCGCGCTGCTGGGCCATGCAAAAACGCTTGGGCTGACGCCGGTCGGCTTTTCGTTCCATGTCGGGTCACAAACCCGTCTGGCGAAGATGTGGGTGCCCACCCTGAACGTGATGGCCGAGATTTGGCGCTCGGCCCGCGCCGCCGGTCATGACCTGTCGGTGCTGAACATCGGTGGCGGCTTCCCCGCCTTCTATGGCGATGCGATCGACGCGCCCGAGGTCTATGCCCGTCAGGTCATGGACCTTGTGACCGAACGCTTCGGCGACAAGGTGCAGGTGATGGCCGAGCCGGGGCGCGGCATGGTCGCCGAGGCCGGTGTGATCGTGGCCGAAGTCATGCTGGTCAGCCGCAAATCCGAGCGGGACATGCACCGCTGGGTCTATCTGGATATCGGTCGCTTCTCGGGTCTTGCCGAGAC
>JAUHWP010000002.1 GCA_030424645.1 Alphaproteobacteria bacterium | reverse complement strand
AACAGCGCAACCAAAATGGTTCTGACCCTTTAAACACGGCAATTTGGGTCTTGCTCTTACGCCCGGTTGAGGCTATCTCGCACCTCACGGTCGGGCTGTAGCGCAGCCTGGTAGCGCACCTGCTTCGGGAGCAGGGGGTCGGAGGTTCGAATCCTCTCAGCCCGACCAATTTCCATCCGAACCATACAACACGCGCGGCGACCATCTGGTTTGCACGGTGCATGTTGGAAAATGATAAACTGACGCGTTTGCGACAAACCGGGGTCCGGTCCTTTTCTTGTTTTCCCGCAACAGTTCACCTTAACAAGACCCTTTGATTGCAGCGAGTAATCCGGTGACATTGACAAGCCGCCCGGTCGGGCGCTTGATCATGAAGGGCCATACATCGGGTATATAGGTTGGATTTATGAAAGGAACACGATCGCATCGACTGGCATTGTCCATCACATCGGTCCTGTTCATCATGGCCGGGCTGTTCGTATCGCTGGCGACCTATGTGTCGAAGCGGATTTGGCCGGACCCCAGTGGAATCACCCGCGAAATCACGGTGACCGAGCTGGCTGACGATGCCGAACCGCCCGCCCTTAACCCGTCCGCACCCGCCGTGTCGCCTCCCCCTCGCCCTGATCCCCTGCCCGCAAGAACCCATGTCCCGAATGTGGTCGCCACGCTCAACCAGCCCAAGGCACCGGACATCGGTGGCAGCAACGCTCTTGCCCTGCCCTTATCCGCCGTGGTCCGGCCGGTATCGGTGTCCATCGCCTCAATCGGCACCCATGTCTTCGGGCCGCCCCTACGACCCGACAACGACATTGCAGACCTGCAACCCGCACAGGTCACGCCCCCCGCACCGGACGGCAGGGGTGAAGGTGGCGATGTCTTTTCGGTCTTTTCCATGGGGGTTCCGGCCGACGACACCCCGCCTGACGTGCAGGACGATCTCTATGCCGGGTTGACTGCGCCCGCGCCAGGCCCGACCGCCCAGGACCTGCACGATGCAGAATATCAGATGGACATGCAGATCGCCGCCCTTGCCCGACCGATTGACAGGCCCGTTCCGCCCCCTCCCCCTATCGAAGTCTTCGCATTGGCCAGTGACTCTCCCCCGCCTGCGCCGGACGCCGTATTCGCCATGGCCGAACCCGAGATCTGGCCCCAGCGGGTTGACCAGAAGGCCGTGCTTGCCGTGTCACATGCACTGGGCGCCCCGGACGCGGCCACCGCCCCTGTGCCGGTTGCGAAGATCGACCGGATGGCGCGTCCTGCCGCGCCGATACCGATAACGGAACCTGACCAGGTCCAGATGGTATCTGGTGTGGGGGGGCTTGGTCTTTTGCCACCACCGGCGGTGCCGACCGATACCGATGCAGAGCTTGCCCACCAGATCGCGAAAGTTCTGGCAGCCACGCCGTTGCCGTTGCCCGGTGAACAGGCAGCGGTGAACCAGGGTCGTTCTGCATTCGCGCCGCTCGCCTCGCCCCGCCCGCTGCAAAGACAGCGCGCCGAACCGGAACCGGCGCCCCAAGCAGAGCAGATAGCCGCCCCCGCACCGCCGCTGATCGAACCGCCTGTACCGACAGTCACGCCGGCATCGGCACCGGCTTCGCCATCCATCAGATCGGATGACGGGCGTCAACGGATGTCCGTCATCGGCATCTACCACGCGGATACAGCCGCCTGGGCACTGTTGGAGCTGAGCGACGGACGCATCGTCAAAGCCACCAAAGGCACCGATGTCTTCGACGTCAGGGTCGCCCGTATAGGCAGCGACAAAATCTGGATACGCGACGGCGGCACAGAGAAAGGCCTGTCCGCGGGGCAGGTTCTTGTGCTGGACTGACTGGTCTTTATTCTCTGGCGACCGCTAGTCCAGTTTCCGCAGATAATAGTCGACTTCCCGCGTTGTATGGACCAGTTCGTAGTTTTTCATGACGTCCTCAAACCGGGGGTCGGCCTGCATGAAAGTCGTCCAGGTGAATGGGTCGTGCACCAGGCGTTCAACGATACGATCCACAACAATCACATCCGGTTTGTGGAGAATGATGTCTTCCAGATTGTCATTACGGTTCTTGTTCATGAAGCTTTCAAGCAAAGCGCAGAGCTCGGCCTCGGCAGCGCAGTCTGTTTCCGCCAGCGTGTTTACGGCGCCCGGATACAACCAGTTATGTGGATATCGGCTGACCCATTCGATTCCCAATCTCAAGGCAACTGGCGCGCCGGGATCCAAAGTCGTGGACGCAGCCATCAGGCTGTTGATCGGACCAATCTTTTGAAGCTGGTGAACAACCTTGTCGGTAAAATCGCTTTCGTATCTGCCGGTCTGCCAAAGCCCGATCAGCAGAAGACCACATCCCATCACAACAGGCGCGAAGGGACGGATAAATCCGGGCGACGACAGCATCAACCAAGCGCTGCCCAACAAGGTGAAGCAGAAAAACGGGATCAGGTGATAATGAAACCCGGTGCTTTGGACGAGGTAGCAGACGAAACCCGCAATTGCCAATATTACAAAGATATTGGTCCGCGCCTTTGGAATGGTCATCAGCGACACCAAGACCGTCAAACACAGGATGATCGGAATAAGCTGCTCTGAAAGAACTCCAATAGTGGTTTTCTTAAACGCCCCGTAAACGTGAACCGCCATCGGAGCGATCTCGTCCAGGTATTCCGGGTGAACCATTTTGACGAACGCCACATATCCAACCCCGATGGCAAGCATCAGAAGGTAATGAGGGTAGAGGAACGGTCGCGCCGAGCGGGTGTGCCATACATCGCGCAAGAACAGCGCAAGTGGGAAGACCAGAAAGAAGGGCTTCAGGCAAATCCCGGCCGCGGCGAACGCGCTGCTGGCCAGCGATGGCGGTTTGTTCCCGGCGGCAAGATAGCTGATCGCCCAGGGGGACAGGAACAGAACCAGAAGGTGGTCGCGCTGTGCGATTTCATTCACGGCGCCCAGAACATAGATCAGCGCCATGAAGGCAAAAAACAGGTGCAACCGAAGTGCCGACAATGCCGATACCCGGCGCAGGATCGCACCGGACCAAAGCAGGCTGACGAGATAGAGCAGCGCGACGGCAAGATACTGCCCGTTGGTGTCGCTGACCCCCAGAAAATCGGCGATGAGCAGCGCGGGGATCGTATAGTAAAAATTCAGCGGCGGGTTTACTTCGATAATATCGACATAAAGCTGCGCTCCATCCAGCATCTTGCGCGTTGCCACCAGATACCACGCGGTATCGTGGTTGATCGGCCAGTTCCAATAGATGAACAAGAACGTAAAGGTCGCCCCAAGCGCGATCAGGATCATTGGCAAGCTTGGCAAGACCGGGGTGTCGCGATGCGAGAACACCCAGAATTTCATCGCCATGAATGTCGTCATAGGCACAAGGACAGCAACAAGCGCCATGGCCAGGTAGAACCCTCCGCCACCGGCATTCACGAGCCAAACAATCGTGCTGCTGGCAGCCAGACCTGTCAGCGCAACGAACAGAAACCGTCCGAACTGGCCTTTATGGGCATCGACAGATGCAAAAGTGAACCGCGAATGCCCTGAATAGGACACAAGGACAGCCGCACAGAAGCCGATGAAATTCGCCCACATCTCGGCCATCGCAAAGAACTGGAACGCAAGGGAAGCGACAGCGACATGCGTGAACGTGGCCAGCCCACCCACCCCGATAAAGCGAATTAGTTGTGCAGTCACGTGTCGTTGCCTCTTGATCGTTTGTCTCCAGCCAGGGGTTCTTGGCGCGAACCTAGACCACTAAACTAAGGAAATTTTAGGAACTCCGTCGTCAATCTCTTGTCTCGATTGATCACACTCGCGGACATCGTTTCCTGCTCGTCACTCATCGCGCGCCTGCACGTATGACCGCACGATGTAAAGCGGGCGCTGGCGCACTTCGGTATAGATGCGGCCGACATATTCGCCGATGATACCAAGCGCGAACATGTTCATGCCGCCAAAGGTCAGGATCAGGATCGCGGTCGAGGCATAGCCGGGCGTGTCGACCCCAAACAGCAATGTGCGGAAAAACAGGAAGGCAGAATACAACAGCGACGCAACGGCCATGGACAGGCCCACATAGGTCCAGATCCTGAGCGGCGTGGTGGATGAAGCAAAAATGCCGTCCAGCGCAAGTTTCCACAGCTTCCAATAGGACCACTGGCTTTCGCCCTCGACACGGGCGGGGCGGTCATATTCGACTTCAGTGGTCTCGAACCCGACCCAGCTAAAGATGGCCTTGTTGAAGCGCGACCGCTCGCCCATGGCGCAGATGGCATCCACGACTTCACGGTCCAGAAGGCGGAAATCACCGACACCGCTGGGAATGGGATGATCCGCCAGCGTGTTGAACAGGCGATAGAACAGACCCGCACTGGTGCGTTTGGCCCAGGTGTCGGCGTCCCGGCGTGCGCGGCGGGCGTTCACGACCTTGGCGCCGTCCTGCCATCGGTCAACCATCTGCACGATCACCTCGGGCGGGTCTTGCAGATCGACGTCGATCGGAATGGCCGCATCGCCCCGCGCATGGTTCAGACCCGCCGACAGCGCGGCTTCTTTTCCAAAATTACGGGACAGGTTTACCAGGGAAATTTCGGGCCAGTCGTCACGGCAGGACAGGATCGTGCGTTCGGTCGCGTCACGGCTGCCGTCATTTACGAACAGGTATTCCACATCGAACCTGTCCCGCAAAGGGGTCAGCGCCTGGGCGGCGCTTTCCAGAAACGCACGGATGCTCTTTTCTTCGTTGAAAACAGGAATAATCAACGAAATCAGGCGCCGGTCCTGATGCAACGGGCTGCTGTCGTCCAGCAACGTGTCGCGGTTTGGTCCTGTCATACAAAATACGCCTCAAACACCCGCCCGCCGCGGCCGCACGGCAGGCTTATTCTATTTGCGGCAGATTATGCCGACCCGGAGTCGCGTGACAAGGCATCCATCCCATTTTATCCAAATCCACCAGCAAACGCGGCGCGAATGCTACGGCCGGGGCAAAGGCACAGGTCTGACAGCCCGCAAACCGTTCCACGCTAGCCCAGCGCGGCGCGCTCATGCTGGGCAGAAAAGTCGATATCCGGGCCTTTCGGCACCACGGCGCTGGGATTTATGGTGTCGTGACTTCCGTAATAGTGGTTCTTGATATGATCCATGTTCACGGTCTTCGCGACACCGGGTTGCTGATACAGGTCGCGCAGATAGCCCCACAGGTTGGGATAGTCGACGATCCGGCGCAGGTTGCATTTGAAATGGCCCACATAGACGGGATCGAACCGCACAAGCGTGGTGAACAGGCGCCAGTCGGCTTCGGTGATGGCGGGCCCGGTCAGGTATCGTTGCGTGGCCAGTGTCTGTTCCAGAAAATCCAGCGTTTCAAAAAGCGGCGTCACCGCTTCCTCATACGCCTCTTGCGTCGTGGCAAAGCCCGCCTTGTAGACCCCGTTGTTCACCGTGTCGTAGATCCGGTCATTCAGGGCGTCGATCTCATCGCGCAACGGTTCGGGATAGAAGTCGCCCGCCGTCGCCCCGATGTCGTCGAAGGCAGAATTGAACATGCGGATGATCTCCGAGCTTTCGTTGGACACGATCGTCTTGTTCTTCTTGTCCCAGAGAACCGGCACCGTCACCCGGCCGGAATAGTCGGGCTGTGCGGTGGTATAGATCTGGTGCATGAATTCGGCCCCGTTCACGGTATCGGGCATCCCGCCTTCGACCGGGTGAAAGGTCCAGCCATTTTCGGCCATATGCCAGTGCACCACAGAAATCGGGATCATCTTCTCCAACCCTTTCAGGGCACGGAAGATCAAGGTGCGATGCGCCCAGGGACAGGCCAGCGAGACATAAAGGTGATAGCGATCCGGTTCTGCCTTGAACCCGGCATCCCCGCTGGGACCGGCCGACCCATCGGCAGTGACCCAGTTGCGAAACTGCGAATCCTTTCGCTTGAACCGCCCACCACTGGATTTCGTGTCATACCACTGATCGACCCATTTGCCGTCTTGCAGCAACCCCATGTCATGCTCCTTTGTGTTTGGAAACACATGGTAGGTGTTCTGCACAGGACAACAAGGGCAGAGCTGGAAACCGAAGGTGTCTTGAACACAAGATCGTGTGACTCAACCAGCCAGGGCGCGTTCAAGCGCGGCATCTGCTTTGGGCTGCATCTCGGCCACGGCACGTCGCATGACCGGACCATAGCCGCGCATCTCAAGCGGGGATGACAGGAACGCCAGCGCATCGTCGCGGTTGGTCGTGGTGACCTTGCCGGTCAAGTGTTGCAGCCCGCCTTCATACCACGTGACCAACGCCCGTTCCTCGCGCCGCTCTGCGGTATATCCGAACGGGTCAAGCACCGTCCCGCGCAAGGACCTGAGCCGCGCCAACCGGGTCAGCACCGTTCCGATCCAAGGCCCGAAGGCCCGTTTGCGCGGCCGCCCGCGGGCGTCTTTGCCCAAAGGCAGAAGCGGCGGGGCAAGGTGGTATTTCAGCGTGAACCCCGGTTCGAACTCCTGCTGCAACTGGTCATGGAACCCCATTTGGGTGTGCAGCCGCGCCACCTCGTATTCATCCTTGTAGGACATGAGCTTGAACAGGCTTTTCGCTGCGGCGGTCAGCACTTCATCGCGCGCGCCCTCAGGCAACCCTGCGGCAAACCTGTCAAGCGTTTCACGATACCGGTCCGCATAGGCCGCGTCCTGATAATCCGTCAGGAACGCGGCGCGCCGGTCGATCAGATCATGGACGTCCTGCGGCTCCGTCGGGTTTGGTTCCTCCAACGTCACGCGGTCAGGTGCGGCGGCCAGCACGCGGCCAAGGTCAAACGCGCGACTGTTCTCTGCAATCTTCACGCCGTTCAGTTCAATGGCCTGTTTCAGCGCGGTTTCCGACACCGGCACCAAACCTTGCTGCCACGCGAAACCCAGCATGATGACATTGGCATAGACCGTATCGCCCAGCAGGGTTTCCGCCGCGCGATTGGCATCAAGGCCCGACACGTTGTCAGCCCCGACCGCCACCCTGATCGCGGCTTCGCGCAGGTCAATGCGCAGACTGGCATCGCGCGACAGGACCAGATCGCCGGTCGGCATTTCAGCCCGGTTCAGCACGACCTTGCTTCCAGGGCGATAATGCACCGACGCCTTGGGCGAGGACGACACCACCATATCGCACCCGATCACTGCATCCGCCGAGCCTGTGTCAATGCGCACCTGATGCACCTTGTCAGGCGACGCGCCCAGCCGGATATAGCTGAGCACGGTTCCGAACTTCTGCGCAAATCCGGTGAAATCCAGTACGCTGGACCCTTTGCCCTCAAGATGGGCCGCCATGGTGATCAGGGCACCGACGGTCACGACACCCGTGCCGCCCACCCCCGTGACCAGCAGGTCGAACGGCTCGGCAATGGCTGGCAAGTCCGGGTTTGGCACGTCGCGCAACAGCGCCGACACATCCAGCGCCGACGTATCCCGCTTGCGCCGCGTCGCCCCTTCGATGGTCACGAAACTGGGGCAGAACCCGTTCAGGCAGGACATGTCCTTGTTGCAGCTGGACTGGTTGATCTTGCGTTTGCGCCCGAACTCGGTCTCAAGTGGCTCGACACTCAGGCAGTTGCTTTCGACCGAGCAATCGCCGCAACCTTCGCAGACCAGCGGGTTGATGTAGGGCACGGTTTTCGGGTCGTCCATCGTGCCCCGCTTGCGACGACGACGCTTTTCCGTGGCGCAGGTCTGTTCATAGACCAGCACCGTGACACCCGGAATGTCGCGCAGCTCGCGCTGCACCTGATCCATTTCTGACCGGTCGTGGAAGGTCACGCCGCCTGGAAAATCCGACCGCGAAAATTTGCCGATATCGTCTGACACCAGCGCGATCCGATCCACCCCTTCGGCGCGGCAGGTCTGCACGATGCCTGCCACGCTGATCGGACCATCCACGGGTTGCCCGCCGGTCATCGCCACCGCGTCATTGTACAGGATCTTGTAGGTGATGTTGGTGCCCGCCGCGATCGCCTGTCGGATCGCCAGCGAACCGGAGTGATACCAGGTGCCTTCCCCAAGATTCTGGAAAATGTGCTTGCCGCCATTATAGCGCGACCGGGCAACCCAAGGCACGCCCTCGCCCCCCATCTGCGCATAGCCGGTGGTGTTCCGGTTCATCCAGCTTGCCATCACGTGACACCCAATGCCCGACGCCGCGACGCTGCCCTCGGGCACCTTGGTCGAGGTATTATGTGGACAGCCCGAGCAGAAATAGGGCGTGCGCGTGGCCCCCTCGGTCTTCAGAACACAGGGCGGTTGGGCCGTCAGGGCTTCGGCTTTCGCGGTGAAATTTTCCCCCGGAAAGACCTTGTCCAGACGCGCCGCCACGATGGGCACCAGCAACAGTGGGCTAAGCTCGCCCGTCCACGGGATCAGCGGATTACCCTGACTGTCATACTTGCCGACCATCCGCTTTGGCTTGGTGCCCGGCCAGTCATAGAAATATTCCTTGAATTGGCTTTCGATGATGCCGCGTTTTTCTTCGACCACCAGAACCTCGGCCTTGCCGCGCACAAACTGCAACGCATCGCGGCGGTCCAGCGGCCAGACCATGCCGATCTTGTAGATGTCGATGCCCAATGCACGGCATCTGGCCTCGTCCACGCCAAGCAGGCGGAGGGCTTCCATCAGGTCCAGGTGCCCCTTGCCAGTGGTGACGAACCCGAAGGTCGCGTCAGTGATGTCATAGATCGCCTTGTCAATCGGGTTGGCTTCGACAAAGGCGCGCACGGCATTCAGCTTGTGTTCGATCCGCGTCTCGATCTCAGGGCTGGGCAGGTCAGCCAGCCGCACATGCAACCCGCCGGGCGGCACCTCGATCTCGGGATAGGTAAACTGACGATCTGGCAACAGCTCGACCGATTGACCGGATTCCACCGTTTCCGAGATCGCCTTGAACCCGACCCACGTGCCGCTGAACCGTGACAGAGCAATGCCGTACTCACCAAAGGCGAGATATTCCGCCACTGACGCGGGGTTCAATGTGGGCATGAACCACGACATGAAGGCCACATCGGATTGGTGCGGCATCGACGAAGACACACAGCCATGATCGTCGCCTGCCACCACCAGAACCCCACCTTTCGGGGCCGATCCGTAGGCATTGCCATGCTTCAGCGCATCGCCCGACCGGTCCACCCCCGGCCCTTTGCCATACCACATTGAAAACACGCCTTCGACGTCGCAATCCGGGTCAAGGCTGGCCTGTTGGGCGCCCAGAACCGCGGTGGCACCAAGGTCTTCGTTCACAGCTGGCAAGAAGGTGATGTTGTGATCGGCCACGCGCGTCTTCTCGCGCCACAGCTCAAGATCCAGCCCACCCAAAGGCGATCCGCGATAGCCCGAGATGAACCCCGCCGTGTTCAGCCCCGACGCCCGGTCGCGCCGCGCCTGATCCAGCATGATACGCACCAGCGCCTGCGTGCCGGTCAGAAAGACACGGCCAGACTGGCGCGCGTATCGGTCCGCGAGTTGATAGGTCGAAAAGTCGGGATCTTGGCGTGACATGGCTGGCTCCAAAGCTTCACCACCAAGATATTTCATCCGGCTTGGTGCTTCATACCTTTCAACGCCGCCCCAGATACGATATTTGGATATCCATACCACTTACAAGCCCAACAAAGGTTATTCTTACCATGAAGCTGGACAGCAAAGATCGGCGCATTCTGGACCTGCTGCAACGGGACAGCACGATCTCGAACGCTGATCTTGCCAATGCGGTGGGCATGTCGACCTCGGCCTGCTGGCGCAAGGTGCGCGCGTTGGAGGAAGCGAAAATCATCGAACGCTATGGCGCCTATCTGAACCCCGTCAGGGCCGGGCTGGGTTTTCAAGCCATCGTTCATGTGCAGCTGACCCGCCACGACCCCGACAAGGTCGAAGAGTTCATTCACGCGGTCAACCGTCGGCCGGATGTGGTGGAATGCTTCGCAACAACCGGGCAGTCAGATTATCACCTGCGGGTGCTGTGCCGTGACCTGGCGGCCTACAACACGTTTCTGGAAGGGTTCCTGTTCAAACAGACGGCAGTGGAAAGCGCGCAGACCAACGTGGTGTTGCGCGACATCAAGAAACACTCGCCCGTTCCGGTGTGACAGGCGCACACGGCAATGCCTGCACGATCCACCGGGCCGGTAATATCGCGGGGCGCGACCTAAATCCGAAACAGGGGCTGCAACAAACGCGGAATAAAAGCATTGAAGCGCAACGGCGCGTCGGTGGCGGCCAGACAGATGCAGGCGTCACCGGGGTCTGCAATCGGCGTATGTTCAAGGTCTTGGTTCGCGATCTCGATATCGCCGACACCGAACCGCCCGGTGTCGTCACTGAAACTGCCTTGCAGCACCAAGGTCATCTCAAGCCCGTTATGGCCATGGTCCGGAACGGCCTGCCCGCCGGGAATGTAAAGCAGGCGCACCGATCCGTTCCGGTCCTGCGACAGGATCGACTGGCGCACCCCCATGCCCAGGGTTTTCCATTTGGGGTCTTGCCCCTTCAAAGCCGCAACCACCGGACCGGGATAAATACCGCGACGGGTATAATCCGGCTCCGGCGTCGCAGGTGCATCAAGTTGGGCCAGAAGGTCGGCTTTCATCGACCCCGACACGGCGACGCTTCCGCTCGCCTCCAAGAGCGCGCCCCCCATGGCCTGATGCGCCTCAAGCGCGGCACGACAATGCGCGCACAGGGACACATGGCTGGCAACGGCCACGGCAAAGTGATGCGGCAGATTGCCCGCCGCATAAGCCGCCAGCATGGCATCGGGGATATGATGGGTGATTGCGGTCATTCGCGCAGTCCCTTCAATTCGTGTCTCAACCGCTCCAACCCAAGCCGGATGCGGGATTTTATCGTGCCCAGTGGCAGACCGGTCTGGGTGCTGATCTCCTGATGGGTCAGTTCGCCCAGATAGGCCTTTTCAATCATCTCGCGCTGCTCGGGTCGCAACGAGGACAGGGCGTCTTTCAGTTTTCCCGCCTCTTGCTCGACGGCCAGAATCTGGCTGGCATCCGGCTCTGCGTCCGGATCTTCGGCCAGCTCTTCCGGCACCGGGCGGCTTTCCTTGCGTATGATGTCGATATGCCGGTTGCGGGCAATCTGGTAAATCCACGCCGACACCTGCGCGCGGTGCGGATCGAACATCGACGCCTTGCGCCATACGGTCAGCATCACGTCCTGCACGATCTCTTCCGCCTGCGCGCCGGAACAGCCGGTCCGCATGATAAACCCCTTCAGACGCGGCGCGAAATGGTCGAACAAGGCGCCGAACGCTTCGCGGTCCTTTCTGTCGCGAACGGCAAGCATCCAAACCGTCTGCTCTGAAATCTCGGTCTTGGTCTCCGGCACCGGTTTTCCTTCGAAACGACGCACAGGTGGCGCAGGGGGCCGGGTGCTCGTAGGCTCTGAATTCAAAGTCAGCATAACCTCAATACGAGGCATGGTCGAACCCGGATCACCCCGGCCCAATCTTTTTTCCTGATTGCTAACGTCTAGCGGCGTGCGACGCGGTGGAACAGATGGGTAAAGGTCGCCGCCCCCAGAACGGGGATCAGCAGATTGACCAGCGGCACCGACAAGGGAATTGCCATCAGCGTTCCCGCCAGCCAGATTTGCAGGTTGTTACGCAACCGCAGACGATTGGCTTCCACCCGGCCCACACGGCGCATGGCGGCAAGCTGGAAATACTCGCGCCCCAGAAGATACCCGTTCACCACCCAGAACAGGATCGGCGCCAGCGGACCGACGAAGAAGAACAGGATCAGGGCGATCAGGTTGACGCCGACGATGACACCGAAAAAACCAAGGCTGTCACGCACGGTTTCGATCATCGGCACATCGGGCGCGGGGGGAAGGTCGGGATAATGCCGGGCCTCGACCGCGTCGGCCACATCATCCAGAAAAATACCCGTGAACGCACCTGCAACCGGCACCATCAGCACGACCGACAGGACGATCATCAACAAAAGCGACGCCCACCACGCGATGCCATCGACCCATGACACGTCGCCAATGAACGGAAGCGACAAGGTGTCGGGCACCAGAAAGCCGACCAGCCATGTCATCGCGACCGTCACAGCAATCAGAAGCGCCACAGTCAGGGCCAGCCCTTTCATCAGCACGTTGCGAAAGCGCGGGTCGGTCATCTGCGCAACCGAGCGGAAGAAATCGTCAAGCATCAGGTGTCCACCCATGTCGTGATCGCAGCAAGATCGGGGCGGGGCCGTTCGGGCGGGGCATTCTTCTCGGTCCCGATATGGATGATCCCGGCAATGGTTTCATGGTCCTTCAGCCCCAATCCCGCGCGCATGAACTGCCGGTCGTGGCTCGCCCAGCCGGTCAACCAGTTCGCCCCCCAGCCTGACGCCAGCGCGGCGTTCAGAAGTGCAAGACACACCGCACCTGCCGAATAGAGCTGTTCGATTTCCGGCACCTTGGGCGAGGCGACAGGCGACGACACCACCACCACGGCCAAGGGGCTGTCGGCAAAAGCGGAATGCGCCTTGGCGATCTGTTCGGGTGGTTCATTCAACGCCTCACCCCGCATGCCAACCAGGGCTGCCAATCGGTCCAGCGCGCCACGCTCCAACACGATGAACCGCCACGGTTCCAGCTTGCCATGATCCGGGCTACGCGCCGCGGCGGTCAGGATCGGCGTCAGCGCGTCGCGATCCGGGGCCGGTCCGGTCAGCGTCTTGGCCGGGCGCGACCGGCGGGTCAGCAGGAAATCAAGCGCAGCTTGGTTGCGGTCAGGCATGGTTTTGTCCCTGGTCTGGCAAAATTCAGGCTTGGCCGCACGGGGCGGCTGGCGTCATGCACATGTCGGGTGTCGGGCCGTCCGCGTCAAGATGTTACATCACTTAACATCAAAATAATCCTGCAACTCGGCAATCAGATCGGAATAGACACCCACCATACGCTTGTTTGGCTGGCGCGCTGCGAAAATCTCGGCCAGCGGATCGGGGGCGTGAATACCGGCCCCCGACATCTCTTCCAGCACCGCGTGACCGCAGAAGGGCACATAGACTTCGGAATACCCGCCTTCATGCGCCATCATCAAACGCCCGTTGCACAATTCATCTGCCAGCCCTGTGACGATGCGGGTCATCTGGCGAAACGTATCGGCGGTGGCAAGCATGCAGGCCAGCGGGTCGATCAGCGCCGCGTCATAGCCGCAGGCGATCACGATCACCTCGGGTTCGTGGGCGCGGATCGCAGGCACCACCAGCCGCTCCATCGCTTCAAGATAGGTGGCATGCCCCGCGCCTGCCGGCAAAGGGATGTTCATGTTCGCCCCCTGCCCGGCCCCGTCGCCGCGCACATCTGCATCACCCGTATCGACCGGATAGTTCCGCTCCTGATGCAGCGAAATCGTCAGCACATCCGGGTCGTCGATGAAGATCGCTTCGGTTCCGTTGCCGTGATGCACATCCCAGTCCAGAACCACGAACCGCTTTGCCAGTTTTTGCACCTGCGCATGGCGGATCGCAATTGCCAGATTGGCCAGAAGGCAAAACCCGTTGGGATAGTCGGGCAGACAGTGATGACCGGGCGGGCGCGACAGGGCATAGGCATTGTCCAGCTCGCCTTTCAGAACGGCCTCAAGCGCGGCGACGGACAGCCCGGCGGACAGGGCCGCGATCTCATAGCCGCCCTGCCCGAAGGGCGTTCGCAAACCAAGCTCGCCGCCGCCCGCATCGGATACACGCTTGAAATCGTCCAGAAACGCGGTTGGATGCACGCGCGCCAACATCTCGCGGGTGGCTTCTGGCGCGGTCCGGGCCTGAAGCGCGCGGGTCAGGCCGGTGACATCCATGAGGTTCTTCAGACGCCGCTTCGTTTCGGGATTTTCCGGCAGGCCACCGGCTGCCAGGGGCTGCACCAGCCCGCCCACCGGCAGGTTGCCCGCATAATTGCCGCCCGAATGCCAGAAACACTTTTCGTCCCAGAAAAAGCCGGTTTTCTTCATGTCAGCCTCCCTTATCCCGTGCAGAGTGACCCAGAGGCCTTGCGCCGTCCACCCCTGCCCGACAGGATGACGCCATGAAGAAAGGTGAACTGTCCCATCTGGCCCGTTCCGGCGCGGTGTTGTCGGTGCGCGTCACGCCCAAGGCCGCGCGCAATCAGGTTGAAGAACGCGACGGGCAGTTGCGTGTTTCGGTGACGACAGTGCCCGAAGACGGCAAGGCCACGAAAGCCGTGATCAAGCTGCTGGCACAGGCGTTGGGCATCGCGAAATCGCGCCTTGTTCTGACACAAGGCGCGACATCGCGGGATAAGGTATTTCGCGTGGATTAACCCTGATCGCCCGTGCGCGGGATCGACGACGCGGCATAGGTTCCGCCATCCGGGTCGTTGTAACCGCCCCCACCGCCCAGCGGGTCGGTGCCGTATTTGTTGGCACCGTTTGTGCCTTTGCTGGCATACCAGACGATCAGGATGATGATGCCGATCAGCGGGATCAGCGCCAGCCAATACCACCAGCCGCTGCGGTCCGTGTCGTGCAAACGGCGCACCGAGACCGAGATCACCGGCAACAAGGTCGCAAGGCCAAACAGGCCGGACAGGATCGGCGTGTCCGTTTGCGCCTCGAACCCACCTTCCATGGTGGTCACGGTTCCGAACAGGGCGCTGTCGATCATGCCAAGGACCAGTTGCCCAACGAACACGAACAGCACGAACCACCAGAATTCCGACCGCTGGGCGCGGCCCTGAAAGGTGACGTATTTCGAAAAACACGCCCGAATTGACTCCATAAAGCTCATGATCTGTCCCCTGTTCAGGTTATGTCTTGCCACCGATGCGGGGTTCGTTCCCGGCAATCAGTCGCTCAATGTTTGCGCGATGACGCAGGAAAATCAACAGCGCAAGCCCGACAGACAGGACCACATAGCCCGGATAGCCCAGCAACAACGCCCAGATGGGCGACAGGGCCGCTGCCGCCAACGCCGCCAGGGACGAGATGCGGAAAAGCACCGCGACCGCAAGCCAGGTGACACAGGCCGCCAGCCCGATGGGCCAGGCCAGCGCCAGCATCGTTCCCAGCCATGTGGCGACCCCCTTGCCACCTTTGAAACCCAGGAAAACAGGGAAACAATGACCCAGAAAGGCCGCGAAACCCGCCAGTTGGGCCGCATCTTCCCCCACCACCGCGCGCGCCAGCAGCACCGCCGCCGCGCCTTTGCCCGCATCGCCCAGCAAGGTCAGCAGGGCGGCAGGCTTGTTGCCGGTGCGCAGCACGTTGGTGGCGCCGATATTGCCCGATCCGATCCGGCGCAGATCGCCCAGGCCGAACAGCCGCGCCATGACGATACCGAAGGGAACAGACCCCAGCAGATAGCCCGCGACCGCGACAAGGATCAGGGCCAATGGGGCCGATGTAATGTCTGGCATGAACATCCCTTTTTGGCCTCAGCTTTGCGGGCCGGGGCCATGCCCGTCAAGGTCATAGTCGAGACGCGGCAGCATCCGACCGGGGATCGAGCCGGACGGCGCCTGTCCAACCTGAACCGCCCCCATGCGCAGATAGAACGGCAGGGCAAAGGGGTCGCTGTCGACCTGCAACACCTGCGCACCCTGCTGTCGGGCACGGTCGGCGGCCCAGGCAAACAGCTTCGCGCCGATGCCCTGCCCCATCGCGGCGGGATCGACAAACAATTCTTCCAACCAGGCGGTCCTGCCCTGCACGACGACCCGCGCCATGCCAACGGGGGATTGATCGTGCCAGACAACCAGATCCGGCCCAAGCGCATCGGCCGTGATGGTCAGCTCGTCCGCGACCGCCGCCATGAACGCAGCGTCATAGCCCCAATGCGCCTTGGCCCGCAGGATCATGGCGTTCATCGGGCCAAGGTCGTCTGGGCGCGCCGGGCGGATCATCTTACCCGAACACCCGCTCGCCACCGACCCATGTGCCCAGCACGCGCCCTTCCATCCGGGCGCCATCAAAGGGCGTGTTCTTGGATTTCGAGTTCAGCTTGAACCGGTCCAGCACGAACGGCGCATCGGGATCGAACAGAACCAGATCGGCAGGGGCACCGACGGTCAGCTCGCCACCCGGCAAGCCAAAACGTCGGGCCGGGTTCAAGGACAGCGCCCGCCACAGCACCGGCAGGTCGATCAACCCGGCATGGACCAGTCGCATCGCGGCAGGCAGCAGGGTTTCAAGGGCAACGGCGCCGGACGCGGCTTCCTCGAACGGCAGGCGTTTGCTTTCTTCGTCCTGCGGTGTGTGCATGGATGAAATGATGTCGATCACGCCGCGCGCCACCGCTTCCGCCATCGCCAGCCGGTCATCTTCCGACCGAAGCGGCGGCTTGACCTTGAAGAAGGTGCGATAGTCGCCCACGTCCAACTCGTTCAGCGTCAGGTGGTGGATATTCACGCCAGCGGTGACGTTCAGCCCGGCCGCTTTGGCCCGTTCCAGCGCCGGCAGGGACAGCGCGGTGGACAGGCTGTCGGCGTGATAGGCGACGCCGGTCATCTCGACCAAAGCCAGATCGCGTTCCAGCCCCATCCGTTCGGCCATCGGACTGACCGCAGGCAAGCCGCGCAAGGATGCGAACTTGCCCGAGGTCACGGCCGCCCCTTTCGACATGTTCGGGTCCTGCGGGTGGCCGATGATCAACGCGCCCAGACTGCGCGCATAGGTCATGGCGCGGGAATAGACCTTGTTATCGGTGACAACATGATCGCAATCGGTGAAGGCCACGGCGCCCGCATCCAGCATGAACCCCATCTCGACCATCTCGCGCCCGTCACGCCCCTTGGTCAGCGCCGCCATGGACTGCACATTGACCGGGGCGACCTGGCTTGCACGACGTGCGACGAAGGCCAGCGTTTCAGGGGTGTCCACGGCTGGCGTGGTGTCCGGGCGGATCACCATCGTCGTGACCCCACCCGCCGCAGCCGCCAGACCGGCGGTTCGGAAGCTTTCCTTGTGACGTTCACCGGGTTCGCCGATCTTCACCCCGATATCGACGATGCCGGGGGCAAGGCATTTGCCGCCACAGTCGATGATTTCGCCCGTTTCACCCGCGTTAAGACCGATGATCAGCCCGTCTTCGATGGTCAGGCTGCCAATCTGGTCCGTCCCGGCTTCGGGGTCGATCAGGCGGGCATTGGTGAAGGTGGTGGTCATTCAGCTATCCTTTTGCCCCGCGCGCGTGGTCAATCGCGGCCTGTGTGGCCTTGGTGTCGGCCTGGTATTTCAGCATGTGTTTCTCGCCCGTACTCGTCACCACCTGAGCGGCAGAAAAAATCACGTTCACCTTGTCGATATTGGCCAACAGGATCGTCCGGTTGCCCGGCCCGATCAGGCGGCGGTTGGTCAGATACCAGGTGAACCCCAACTGCTCGCGCGCCACGTAAAGGCCCCGCACGGCAATCGCGGCCACCGACCCGACGATGCCCGTCCACGCATGTGGATTGCCCATATAGATCAGGATGCCCGACATCAGAACGGATCCCAGCGCGGCCAGCAAGATATGTTCTTTGACATAGGTGGTCAGGTTGCCCGAGAAGCTTTCAATCAGACGTTCACCCGGTTCAAGCTTAGGCCCGGTCTGGTCGGCGAGCCGGGGTTCCAGATGCGCGTCAGACATAAACGCCCTCCGGCTTGGCCGCCCGTTCGGCACGCAGGTTGCGCGCCAGAAGGTCCATCGCCGCCATGCGCACGGCGACACCCATTTCCACCTGTTCCTGAATGACGGACCGGTTGATGTCATCGGCGATGGTGCCGTCAATCTCGACGCCCCTGTTCATCGGGCCGGGATGCATGACGATTGCGTCGGGTTTGGCATGGGCCAGCTTTTCGGCGTCCAGCCCGAAACGGTGATAATATTCGCGTTCCGAGGGGATGAAGCCGCCATCCATCCGTTCACGCTGAAGCCGAAGCATCATCACCACGTCGGCGTCTTTCAGACCTTCTTCCATGTCGTCATAAACCTCGACCCCGAACTGGTCGATCTGGGCGGGCATCAGGGTCGGCGGGCCGACAAGGCGCACGCGGTTTTCCATCTTGCCCAGCAGGATCAGGTTGGACCGCGCCACGCGGCTGTGGGCGATGTCGCCGCAGATCGCCACGGTCAGACGATGCAGGCGCCCCTTTTCGCGCCGGATTGTCAGCGCATCCAGAAGCGCCTGCGTGGGGTGTTCATGCTTGCCGTCACCGGCATTCAGGACGGCACAGTTCACTTTTTCGGCCAGCAGGTTGACCGCGCCCGAATGGGGATGGCGCACGACCAGCAGGTCCGGGTGCATCGCGTTCAGCGTCAGGGCCGTATCAATCAGCGTTTCACCCTTCTTGATCGACGACGCCTGCATGGCCATGTTCATCACATCCGCGCCCAGCCGCTTGCCTGCAATTTCAAAGCTGGCCTGCGTGCGCGTCGAATTTTCGAAGAACATGTTGATCTGGGTCAGCCCGGCAAGCACGTCGGATCGCTTCTGCGCGGATCGGTTCAGGTCCACATAGCTGTCAGCCAGATCAAGAACGGTTTTGATCTCTTCCGGGTGGAGCGGTTCGATGCCCAGAAGATGGCGCTGGCGGAATGTCATAGGGGCCTCCGTCCTGTGTTCAAGCGCTTATAGGATCGGGCGCTGGTTTCGTCCATCCCCGCCGGTCCGGAAAACGCAACAGATCGTTTACCTTCCCCGTTGGCGCACTTAGGCTGTCGTCCATGGAATCGGCACAAGACTGGCATGGCGCAAAGGCGCTTCTGGAATGGCATATCGAGCTCGGCGCGGCGGACGCGATCGGGGACGTGCCTGTCGACCGCTATGCGCTTGAGCCACGCCAGAAAAACCCCGCGAAGCAAGCGCCTGAACCACAATCCCAGCAGCGCCCGCCTGCCCCAGCGGCACAACCGGGCGTCGATCACGTCGCCATCGCCAAACAGGCAGCGGCCGCCGCCAGGGATCTGGACGCGTTGCGCAGCGCCATCGAAACCTTCGAAGGGTGCGAAATGAAGCGCGGGGCGCGCAACACGGTGATCGCGGATGGCAACCCCGCCGCACGCGTGATGATCATCGGCGAAGCCCCGGGACGGGACGAGGATATCGCTGGCAAACCCTTTGTCGGGCGCGCGGGCCAGCTTCTGGACAAGATGTTCGCCGCCATCGGCATGGGGCGCGATGCGCCGCTATCAAAGGACGCGATCTATATCAGCAACGTGATGCCGTGGCGCCCGCCCAACAACCGCGACCCCAGCCCGGATGAAATCGCCATGATGGTGCCGTTTCTGGAACGTCACGTGCAATTGGTTGCACCCGAGATACTTGTTCTGATGGGCAACACGCCGTGTCTTGCCGTGCTGGGCCGTAAAGGCATCATGCGGATGCGCGGCCATTGGGAGGAAGCATGGGGCAAGCCCGTCTTGCCGATGACCCACCCCGCCTATCTTCTGCGCACCCCAGCCGCCAAGCGCGAAGCCTGGGCCGACCTTCTGGCGATCCAGGCGAAACTGCGAGAGCTTTCATGAAAGTCCTTGCCTTTTCCGACCTGCATCTCAGCAAGGTTGCGGCGCGAAAGCTGATCGACGCTGCGACAACGGCCGATCTGGTGCTGGGCGTTGGCGATTATGCACATCGCCGTGAAGGGCTGGCGGAGTTTCTGGCCCCGTTCACAACGCTTGGTGTGCCGACCGTGATGGTGCCCGGCAACAACGAGACCGAAGATGAATTGCGCGCAGCCGTTGCGGGAACGGCTGTCACGGTTCTGCATGGTGAAACCATCGTGATCGACGGCATAACCATCGCCGGGATCGGCGCCGCCGTGCCGCCACCGCCCGCCATTCCATGGAACTCATTCGACCTGACCGAGGACGCTGCCCGCGCTATGCTTGCCAGCATCGAACGCGCCGACATCCTGATCTCGCATTCGCCGCCCAAGGGGGTCGCCGATCACCACAACGCACTGGGGTCGCTTGGGTCGCAAGCCGTGCTGGACGCCGCACGGCGGCTGTCGCCCCGATGGCTGCTCTGCGGTCATATCCACGACGCCTGGGGCGAAACCGGCCGGATTGGCGACACGCAGGTCATGAACCTTGGCCCGACACCCAATTGGATTACGCTTAACTAGGAACGAATAATGTCCCACATCACCGCACAAGATGCCGCCGCACGCGATTTCATTCCGGTTCGCATTGCCATTCTGACGGTTTCAGACACCCGGAACCTGGGCGAGGACCGATCCGGCGACACGTTGGTGGCACGGCTGGAACAGGCCGGGCACATCCTGGCCGACCGCACCATCTGCCCGGACGAGCGTGACCAGATCGCGGATCAGCTGCGCGCCTGGTCTCTGGACCCCGAGATTGACGTGGTGATTTCCACCGGTGGCACCGGGTTGACCGGTCGCGATGTCTCGGTCGAGGCACATCGCGATGTCTATGAAAAGGAAATCGAAGCCTTCGGCACGGTGTTCACCATCATCTCGATGAACAAGATCGGCACATCGGCGGTGCAAAGCCGTGCCACGGGCGGCGTCGCCAACGGCACGTATCTGTTTGCCCTGCCTGGCAGCCCCGGTGCCTGCAAGGACGCCTGGGACGACATCCTGCTGCATCAGCTCGACTATCGCCACATGCCCTGCAATTTCGTCGAAATTTTTCCGCGACTGGATGAACATAAGCGACGGAAATAATCGGCTGCTCCGTATAAACTTCGATTAACATGCACGTTGTCGATGTGCCGAAACTGTGACCACACGCCGCTTGCCTGCGCGGGCATAGCAGGACAGGATGTTTCGGCAATCAGTGGAGTTGTAATATGCGATTTCTGGGCCGTAGCCTGACAGGGCTGTTCCTGCTGGCCTTGACCTTCGGGTTGCTGGCGATGGCTGCCAGCATGGTAAGCTCGGCCTTCAAGGCACGGGCCGAACGCGACAGCGCCGAACCCACAGCCAGCGAGCGGGTGTTTTCGGCCAATGTCGTGACCGTCACCGCGGAAACCCTGACCCCTGTCCTGACCGCTTATGGCGAGCTGTCATCGCGCCGGGCTTTGGACGTGCGTGCCCTGACCGGGGGAACCGTGACCGAAATCGCCGAAAATTTCGAAACCGGCGGCGTGGTGCACGAAGGCGATCTTCTGTTGCAGGTCGATCCCACGGATTTCGAGTTCGCGAAAGAGCTGGCGAAAACCGATGTTTCGCAGGCCGAGGCCGAGCTGCGCGACGCGCACGCCGCGCTGGAACTGGCGCGCGACGATCTGGACAATGCCACCCGGCAAGCCAACCTGCGCGAAGCGGCCCTGACCCGGCAACGCGATCTGGTCGAACGAAGGGTCGGCACCGAGGCGGCGGTTGAAACCGCGGCACTGGCGGCATCGGCTGCGCAACAGGCCGTTCTGGCCAAGCGGCAGTCGGTGATCACGGCGCAGGCCCGCGTCTCGACGGCTGACGCAGCCTTGCAGCGCAGCGAAATCCAGTTGGACGAGGCCCAGCGCCGGTTGGACGAAACACAGATTTATGCCGAAATTGGCGGTATTCTGACCGATGTCACCGTGTTGCGTGGCGGCGTGGTTGCCGCGAATGAAAAAATCGGACGGATCATCGACCCCTCGTCGCTTGAGGTTCGGTTCCGTGTTTCGGCCGCCCAATATGCACGCCTTCTTGGTGCCGACGGCCGGTTGGCCAACACCGATATCACCGTCCGGCTGGATGCCGCCGGCCTGAACCTGAGCGCAACCGGGCGGATCGACCGGGAAAGCGCCGATGTGGGCGAAGGGCAGACCGGACGCCAGATATTTGCCACGCTCGAGGCGTCACCCGGTATGCGCCCAGGCGATTTTGTCACCGTGGACGTGGCCGAACCCGATCTTGTGGACACCGTCCTGCTGCCCGCATCGGCGCTAAGCGCAACCAACGAGGTTCTGGTGCTGGGCCCCGAGGATCGCCTGAGCAGCGCTGCGGTCGAACTTTTGCGCCGACAGGGCAACAACGTGATCGTGCGGGCACCCGCGCTGGAAGGCCGGGAAGTCGTGACCGAGCGCACACCGGCTTTGGGTGCGGGCATCCGTATCCGCCCGGTGCGCCCCGGCGAAGGCATCGCCCCGGAACCTCAGGCCGAGATGATCACACTGGCCCCTGAACGCGTCGCGCTGTTGCGCACCTTTGTCGAAAGCAACGACCGGATGCCCGACGACGCGCGCGAACGCATTCTGGCCCAGCTTGATACCGGTGCGCTGCCTGCCGACACGCTGGCGCGGCTGGAACAGCGGATGGGTAACTAGCGGATGGGACGCGGGCTGAATCTTCTGTCCTATTTCACGCGCCACGCAACGGTGGCCAACCTTCTGCTTGTGGTGCTGATCGCGCTTGGTCTGTTCGCCTATCCCCGGATGCGGGCGCAGTTCTTTCCTGACGTGGTGATCGAAAGCGTTTCGGTTCAGACCACGTGGCAGGGTGCGGGGGCCGAAGACGTGGACGAAGCCATCGTTCAGGTCATGGAACCTGCCCTTCTGGCGGTCGAAGGGGTGGAAAGCGTCAGTTCACGCTCGTTCGAAGGCCGGGCCGACATCACGCTGGAGTTCGAGCCGGGCTGGGATGTCGCGCGCGCCGCCGATGACGTGCAGACCGCGATGGATGAACTCTCGGACCTGCCGGAAGACGCCGACACGCCACAGGTCCGGCGGGGGGCTTGGCGCGACAGCGTCACCGATGTCGTGATCTCGGGTCCTGTCGGCATCGAACAGCTTGGACGGTTCGCCGATGAAATGATTGTCCGCCTGTTCGAACGGGGTGTCACGCGCACCGGCATCCGCGGCTTCGTCGCCCCACGCACGGTGGTCGAGGTCACGTCGCTGTCGCTGATCGAACACGAGGTCACGATGGCCCAGATCGCCGAGGCCATCGCAGGCGAGGTCGCCGCCTCCCCGGCAGGCGATGTGGCGTCGGGTGCGGCACGGGTGCGCACGGGGATCGCCAAGCGCAGCACCGACCAGATCGAAGCCATCGTCCTGCGGTCAAATCCCGACGGGTCGAAACTGACCGTCGGGGACGTGGCGCAGGTGAAGGTCGAAGGGGTCGACCGGAACAGGTCATATTATGTCGGCGATGATGTCGCGATTGCGCTGAATGTCTCGCGCTCGGCGCAGGGCGATGCCATCCGCATGCAGGAAATCGTGGAAGAGGTGCGCGCCGAGCTTCTGCCGACGCTGCCCGAAGGGGTCAAGATCTCGCTGGTGCGCACGCGCTCGGACCTGATCACCGCCCGCATCAACATCCTTCTGGAAAACGGCTTGCAGGGTCTGGCCCTTGTGCTGCTGCTGCTGTTTCTGTTCCTGAACGCCCGCACCGCGCTGTGGGTGGCGGCGGGTATTCCCGTCGCAATGACCTCGGCGATCTTCCTGATGTATATGTCGGGGCTGACGCTGAACATGATCTCGCTTTTTGCGCTGATCATCACATTGGGGATCGTGGTCGACGATGCCATCGTTGTGGGCGAACACGCCGATTTTCGGGCCCGTAGGCTGGGCGAAGGCCCGGTCGAGGCCGCCGAGAATGCCGCCAAGCGTATGTTTCCGCCGGTGTTTTCAGCCACCCTGACCACCGTGATCGCATTCTTTGGCCTGACCTCGATCGGCGGGCGGTTCGGCGACATGATTGCCGACATCCCCTTCACCGTGATCGTCGTGCTGGTGGCGTCGCTGGTCGAATGCTTCCTGATCCTGCCACACCACATGGCCCATGCCCTGACCCACACGGCCAAGGAACATTGGTACGACTGGCCGTCCAGACAGGTCAACAAGGGGTTCAGATGGGTGCGGGATCACGCGTTCCGACGCGCGATGGGCTGGGTGATCAAGGCCCGTTACCCGGTCATCGCCCTGGCGCTGATGGTCCTTGCCAGCCAGGCGTCGATCTTCATCCGGGGCGATCTTGCCTTCCGGTTTTTCAACGCCCCCGAACGGTCGTCTGTCACGGGCAATTTCGCGATGGTGTCCGGCGCGACAAAGGACGACACGCTGGACATGTTGCGGCTTGTGCAAGACGCGGTCGAAAAGACGGCCGCCGAGTTTGAAAGCGAACATGGCCGCAATCCGGTGGTTCACGCCCTGTCCCAGATCGGCGGCAATGCCGGGCGCGGATTGTCCGGTGTGGATGGCAAGGACTCCGATCTGCTCGGGTCGATCTCGGTCGAACTGATCGACGCGGATCTGCGCCCCTATAGCTCGTTTACCTTCGTCGGCGCCCTTCAGGAAGCGGTCGAAAGCCATCCGCTGCTGGAAGTCCTGTCGTTCCGCGGCAACCGCTATGGCCCGGGCGGCGACAGCCTGGATGTCGAGCTTTACGGCGCCACGTCAGAGCAGCTGAAGGCCGCGTCTGAGGCGTTCATCACCCGGATGTCCGCCTTCCCCGAGGTTTCGGCGCTTGAGGACAGCCTGTCTTATGACAAGGAGGAACTGGTCCTTGACCTGACCGCTCAGGGCCAGGCGCTTGGGTTTACCATCGACGATCTGGGCCGCGTGCTGCGCAACCGCCTGAACGGGATCGAGGCAGCAAGCTATCCCGATGGCACACGGTCGGCGGAAATCCGGGTGGAACTGCCCGAATCCGAACAGACATCCGATTTTCTGGAACGCACGCAGTTGCGCACGGAAAGCGGCACTTATGTGAACCTCGCCGATCTGGTGTCGGTCCGGTCGCGCACCGGGTTCGCCAGTGTGCAGCGCGAAAACGGTATTCGGCTGGTCAATGTCACCGGGGATATCGACGAAAACAACGCCGCGCGCGCAGAAGAGATACAGCGCACCATCGCGACCGACATCCTGCCCGAAATCGCCGAGGAATTCGGCATTGCCTTCCAGCTGGGCGGGCTGGCCGAACAGCAAAGCGAATTTCTGGCGGATGCACAGACCGGCCTGATCCTTGTCCTTCTGGGCATCTTCCTGACGCTGGCATGGATCTTCTCAAGCTGGACACGACCGCTGGTCGTCATGGCGATCATTCCCTTCGGACTGGTCGGGGCGATCTTCGGGCATGTCTGGTGGGAGGTGCCATTGTCCATGTTCTCGGTCGTCGGGTTGATCGGCATGACCGGGATCATCATCAATGATTCCATCGTTCTGGTGACGACGATCGACGAATACGCGCGGGAGCGTGGGCTGGTGCCGGCGATCATCGACGGGGCGGCAGACCGGCTTCGGCCCGTGATGCTGACCACGATGACGACGGTGCTGGGGCTTGGCCCGTTGCTTTATGAAACCTCGCGACAGGCGCAATTCCTGAAGCCCACGGTCATTACCCTGACCTATGGGCTGGGCTTCGGCATGGTGCTTGTGCTCATGGTCGTGCCCGCGCTGGTGGCGATACAGGCGGATATGGGCCGCATGGTCCACGCCCTGAAACGGGTCTGGCGGGGCCGCACACGCGAAGGGTTGAAACCGGCCACCATGCTGATTGCAGGCGTTGCGCTGGCAATGGTGGCCACGTTTGCGCTGGCCCTGTCAGTCTGGGGCCTGACCACCGAGGGGATATCGCGGTTCATCCTGATCTGTGCGGGGCTTGCCGTGCTGGGCTATCTGGCCGGGGCGGTCGCGATGCGTGGCCGAAAGGCTTAATCGAACGTCCCGGTCACGCGCCCCAGCAACATGAACGCCCGCGCGGTGCGGGTGTCTGCCAGGGCGGCGATATCGGCATCGGATGCGTTCTTCTCGAACCCCGCGAAGGTCTGGTCAAAGCGACGCAGGAAATGGTGCGCCGCATCCCGGAAGATCGGGTCCTGCTTCATGCGCCCGGCAGTCAGGGCCAGCGACGATCGATCCCGGACACCGCCCAGGGCGGCCACGCTGCGCCCACGCTCACCCGCCGCGAATTTGCGCCAGATTTCGGGCCGCGCCCGATCCGGGCGCAGGTCGTCCATGTAGATGCCATCCTGCGACAACAGGGTCAGAACGTCTTGCGAGGCCTGCACAAGTCCCGCAACCCGCCGGTCATCCAGCGCCCGGCGCAGGGCGCGGAACCCGTCTGCGTCTTCGGCGGTTTCCGGGAAATGCAGCGCGCGGATGAAATCCTCGACCGACAGCGGCGGGTTCAGATCCTCGACCGGGGTGCCCAGCGCAAGGCTGGTCTGATCCGCGGTGGCCTGTCCCGTTACGTCAGGCGTGATGGCCGGGCTGGGATTGATCGGCGTCGGGTTGGCCAGCGTCGGCATTCCGGGTCGGATCGAGGTGAACGTCGCCAGCGCGCTTTCGGTCTTGCGACTGACCTGCGCGATCTCTTCCAGCTTCTGTTCCACCTTCGACGCCTGCGCCGGTGTGCCCGTGAACCCTTGCTGCTGCTGGATATAGGCCGAGCGCATGGCGTCAATCGCAGCGCTTAGCCGCACGCTTTCCTCGCGCATGATCCGGGCGGATCGCAAGGCGGCCACCGCAACCCAGATCACCGCGACCGGCATGATGACCGCCACAAGCGTCATCAGGAATTGCAACGGTTGGGACAGGCCTTCGCCATCGCTGCTGCCGAACCCCAGAACCAGAAAGAACAGGATGCACCCGGCCAGCCACAGACCGGACAGCAGAAGGCCGATGACCTCGCCCCCGCTCAGTGACGGAACCTGGGCGTTCAGGCCGCTCATGCGCCCTGTTCCAAGACTGGCCGGTCCGCTTTTCGTCTTGTCGTTCATCTGTCCCTCATGTCCGCCACGCGCGGCGTCAGATCCATTCGATCTTCAGGATCTCATACGCCTTTTCGCCGCCGGGGGTGCGCACTTCGACGCTGTCGCCTTCTTCCTTGCCGATCAGCCCGCGCGCCAGCGGTGATTTGATGTTCAGCTTGCCGTTCTCGATATCCGCTTCCGGCTCGCCGACGATCTGATAGGTTTTTTCCTCATCCGTATCTTCATCGACGATCGTGACCGTGGCGGAAAACTTCACCGCCCCCGACAAGGTGGCGGGGTCTATCACCTCGGCCAGTGACAAGACGCCTTCCAGTTCCTTGATCCGACCCTCGATGAAGCTCTGCTTTTCGCGGGCGGAATGATATTCCGCGTTTTCAGACAAATCCCCATGCTCGCGCGCTTCGGCAATCGCACGGATGATCGCCGGGCGCTCCTCGGTCTTGAGAAGTTTGAGTTCGTCGTTCAGCGCGGTGTGACCCGCGCGTGTCAGAGGTATCTTATCCATGGGACCTATTCGTTCTTGCAAAGCCCATGCGCAACGGCGCATCGGCAAAGTTATTACCGTAACATCCTGATCATGTCATCGGGCAAAGCGCCCGGTTGTCACGAACGTCTAACAAACCTTCGCGATTTGCAACGGCATTGTTTGCACCGCCCCAACCTGTTGGCGCGGCATCGCCGAAACCGGATGTCAGCGCAAACAAATAGGAAATTCCGCCAAATCCCCGGTGGAAAGCCGTTATAACGCTGTGTCCCGATTGACCCGCCGGATGTGCCAAGCTAACGATCTTGCGAAACGGACCAGCCGGGGAAAAGAAAATGAGCGACATTGAACGCGAAAGCATGGAATACGATGTGGTCATCGTGGGCGCTGGCCCTGCTGGCCTGTCTGCCGCCATCCGCCTGAAGCAACAGAATGCCGACCTGAACGTGGTCGTGCTGGAAAAAGGTTCGGAAGTGGGCGCGCATATCCTGTCGGGCGCGGTTCTGGACACCTGTGGATTGGACAAGCTGATCCCCGACTGGAAAGACAAGGGTGCCCCGATCACCGTGCCGGTGAAGAAAGACAACTTCCTTGTGCTTGGCCCCGCAGGTCATCTGCGCGTGCCCAACTGGCCGATGCCGCCGCTGATGAACAACCACGGCAAATACATTGTCTCGATGGCCAATGTCTGTCGCTGGATGGCCGAACAGGCCGAAGAACTGGGGGTCGAGATCTTCCCTGGCATGGCCTGTTCCGAACTGGTTTACGGGGACAATGGCGAAGTCAAAGGCGTCGTCGCCGGTGTTTTCGGACTGGAAGAGGACGGCAGCTATGGCCCGAACACCGAACCGGGGATGGAACTGCACGGCAAATACGTCTTCATCTCGGAAGGGGTGCGCGGATCGCTGGCCAAGGAAATCATCGCCAAATACGACCTGCAAGCCGGGCGCGACGCCCAGAAATTCGGCCTTGGCATGAAAGAAATCTGGGAAATCGACCCGGAAAAACACCACGAAGGCACCGTAACCCACACGATGGGCTGGCCCTTGGGCAAGAACGCCGGTGGCGGGTCGTTCATATATCACCTTGAGAACAATCAGGTCTTCGTGGGTTTCGTGGTTCACCTGAACTACAAGAACCCGCACCTGTATCCGTATATGGAATTCCAACGCTTCAAGCATCACCCCGAGATCGCGAAGCTGCTTGAGGGCGGCAAGCGGGTGGCCTATGGCGCGCGGGCGATTTCCGAAGGCGGGTATCAGTCGATGCCGAAAGCCTCGTTCCCCGGCGGGGCGCTGCTGGGATGTTCGGTCGGGCTGGTGAACGTGCCGCGGATCAAGGGCAATCACAACGCCATGCTGTCGGGCATTGCCGCCGCCGACGCCGCCGTCAAGGCAATCGCCGCCGGCCGGTCAGGTGACGAGCTTGCGGATTACGAAGAAGAACTGCGCACCGGCGACGTCGCCAAGGACCTGAAGAAAGTGCGCAACGTGAAACCGCTTTGGTCGAAATTCGGCCTGACCGCATCGCTGGTGCTGGGCGGGTTCGACATGTGGGTGCAATCGCTGTTGGGTTTTTCACCCTTCGGCACGGTCAAACACGGCAAGAACGACGCGCAGGCCACCGGCAAAGCGGCGGATTATCCGGTCATCGACTATCCGAAACCCGACGGCAAACTGTCGTTCGATCGCCTGACCAACGTGTCCTTCTCGGCGACCAATCACGAAGAAAGCCAGCCCTGCCACCTGAAGCTGACCGATCCCAGCGTGCCGATCGGCGTGAACCTGCCGGAATACGCCGAACCCGCACAGCGCTATTGCCCGGCAGGCGTTTACGAGGTGGTCGAGGAAGAGGGCAAAGACCCGCGCTTCGTCATCAACTTCCAGAACTGCGTGCATTGCAAGACCTGCGACATCAAGGACCCCAGCCAGAACATCACCTGGACGGTTCCGCAGGGCGGCGACGGGCCGAATTATCCGAACATGTAGCACCGTGACTTCGGAAAACGGAAAAGTGAGGGGTGGCCGTGTGTCACCCCTCATTGTTTTCGCCGGGCTTGCCGATTAGGTTCCTTCTCAACGCTTCGTCCTGCGAAGCCATCCAACAAGAAAGCTGTCCGTGGTGCCCTTTAGATTTCCCGCCTCCCGCCAACTTGTCGCTACCGTGGCAGCGGCGATCTGCTTCGCCGGTGTTACGCCCCTTCCCGCGCAGGCCGAAACGGCAGGTCCCTATCTGGCCGCACGACAGGCCGACCTGTCCGGCGACTTCGCCAAAGTGGTCGAATACGGAACCCGCGCACTGGTGGACAACCCGGACCGGGCTGACGTTCTGGAAGGGCTGGTGGTTGCGCACACGGCCTTGGGCGAAATCGACGAAGCCTTGCCCTTTGCGCGCCGCCTGACGGCCGTCACCCCTGACAACCAGTTGGCGGGCCTTGTTCTTCTGGGCAATGCGCTGGCCAGCGAAAACTGGGACGATGCAATCTCGCTTCTGGAAGGCGGCGTTTCGGTTGCGGGCATGGTCGACCAGATGATCACCGCATGGGCCAGCCTTGGCCAGGGGCGCATGTCGCAGGCGCTTGAGATTTTCGACACCTTGTCCGAAGACCCGGGCAGCCGCAGCTTTGCCCAGTTCCAGAAAGCCCTAGCCCTGGCCCATGTGGGGGATTTCGAAGGGGCGGCAAGCATCCTTGGCGGCAGCGAAGGCGACATGCAACTGAACCGGGGCGGCATTCTGGCCTATGCGCAGGTGCTCAGCCAACTTGACCGCCATGCCGACGCGCTTGCCCTTATGAACGCAAATGCCTCGCCCTTGGCGGACCCGGAAGTCGAGGACATCATTGCCCGGCTTGAAGCCGGCGAAGTCTTGCCGTTCACCGGGATCACCTCGCCCAATGACGGGGTGGCAGAGCTGTTCTATGCGGTTGCCGAAAGCCGCAGTGTCGATAGCGACCCGACCATCGCCCTGATCTTCAGCCGCCTGGCCGAGCATCTGAGCCCCAGAAACGCCACGGCCATCCTGCTGTCGGCCCAGCTTCTGGAACGGATGGAACGTCACGAGCTTGCCGTCGAAGCCTATGGCCGCGTGCCAGAAGGCAACCTGCTGTATCAGGAGGCCGCCTTGGGGCGCACCGATGTCCTGCGCCGTTCCGAAAGGTTCGACGAGGCCATCGACGAGTTGAGCACACTGGCCGATACATACCCCGAAACCCTGCGCTTCCGGGTGGCCCTTGGCGACACGCTGATGCAACTGGATCGGTTCGGTGACGCCCGCGCGGCCTATGATCAGGCCATTGGCGAATTTTCCGAGGATCTGCCGGGGCAATGGGCCACGTATTTCCAACGCGCGATTGCGCTGACCAAGCTGGACGAATGGCCCGCCGCAGAAGCCGATTTCCGCAAGGCGCTGGACCTTAGCCCGGAACAGCCGAATGTGCTGAACTATCTCGGCTATACCTATGTCGAACGCCGGGAAAATCTGGATGAAGCGCTGAACATGATCGAACGCGCCGTCGCGGCCCGCCCCGACAGCGGTTATATCATCGACAGCCTGGGATGGGTTCTGTTCCGGCTCGGGCGCTATGACGAAGCGGTCGAACACATGGAGCGGGCGGTCGAACTGATGCCCGTCGATCCGATCCTGAACGATCATCTTGGCGACACCTATTGGGCGGTGGGCCGCAAACGCGAAGCCGAGTTTCAGTGGAGCCGCGCCCTGAGCTTCGTCACCGATGACACGGATCTGGACGAAATGAACCCCGACCGCGTGCGCCGCAAGCTGGAAGTCGGTCTGGACATCGTGCTGGAAGAAGAAGGGGCGGCCCCCCTGACGCCCACGCAATGACCATCAGCAAGGTCTTTGCCCCAGCGAAGGTGAACCTGACGCTGCATGTGACGGGCCAGCGCAGGGATGGCTATCACCTGCTCGACAGCCTGGTGGTGTTTGCCGATGTCGGGGACCGCATCACGGTCATGCCCGCCCAAGCCCCCCGTCTTGAGGTCATCGGACCCCGCGCGACGGGCGTGCCGACCGATCACACCAACCTTGTCATGCGCGCCGCCGCGCTTTTCGACATCCCGGTTCATATCATCCTGTCCAAGCATCTGCCCGCTGCCGCGGGGGTCGGGGGCGGCAGTTCGGACGCCGCCGCCACGGTTCTGGCACTGTCCGACCTGACGGGCGAGACCCGGTTGCCCGAGGGCGTGACAGAGCTGGGGGCCGATGTGCGGGTTTGCCTGATGCGGCAGGCGGCACGGATGCGCGGGATCGGGGAAGATGTCACGCCCTGCCCCGGATTGCCAACGCTTCATGCCGTCCTTGCCAACCCCGGCATTGAAGTGGCGACACCCGCCGTCTTCAAGGCGCTTGAGCACAAGACCAACCCACCGATGCCGAAACGACTGCCCCAAGGGCTGAAACCCCGCGCCTTCATCGACTGGCTGGCCAGCCAGCGCAACGATCTGGAACGCCCCGCGATAGAAGCCGCGCCGGTGATCGCCGATGTCCTGACCGCGCTGGCATCCTTGCCGGGTGCCCGGCTTGCCCGGATGTCCGGGTCCGGGGCAACGTGTTTTGCCTTGTTCGAAACAGAAAAGGCCGCGCAGGACGCGGCCCGTCTGTTGTCTGATCAACAGCCTGACTGGTGGGTGGAACCGGCCCGCCTTAGCTGATCCGCGCCACCACGTAATCCGCGATATCGTGCAGCATATCGCGAATGGGATCATCCGGCAGAACCGCCAGCGCCGCTTTTGCCTTGTCCGCCCAGACCATCGCATCCGCACGGGTATCCTGCAACGCGCCATGTTTGTTCATCAGCATCAGCGCGTGATCCAGATCGCCATCCTGCTGGCGCCCCTTCTCGATCGTGCGCGACCAGAAGGCACGTTCCTCGGCATCGGCCCTGGCCACCGCCTTGATCAGCGGCAGCGTCAGTTTGCGTTCGCGGAAATCATCGCCAATATTCTTGCCGATCGCATCACCGCCGGTGAAATCCAAAAGATCGTCAACGATCTGGAACGACACGCCCAGCGCATCGCCATAATCGAACAGCGCCTTGACCTGCGCCTCGCCTGCCCCGGCAATCACGCCACCGACCTCGGTCGCGGCGGAAAACAGCGCGGCGGTCTTGCCGCGCACCACTTGCAGATAAACGCCTTCGTCCGTGGCCAGATCCTGCGCGGCGGTCAGTTGCAGAACTTCGCCTTCGGCAATCGTCGCCGAGGCATTCGCCAGAATGTCCAGAACCCGCAGATTGCCGGTTTCCACCATCAGCTGGAAACTGCGCGAAAACAGATAGTCGCCCACCAGAACGCTGGACTTGTTGTCCCACAACAGGTTCGCGGTGGGGCGCCCGCGTCGCTGGCCGCTTTCGTCCACCACGTCATCGTGCAAAAGCGTGGCGGTGTGAATGAACTCGACCGTCGCGGCCAGATGGACGTGATAGGGGCCGGTGTAACCACACAGCTTTGCCGCCGCCAGCGTCAGCATGGGGCGCAGCCGCTTGCCCCCGGCCTCGACCAGATGCGCGGTCACTTCCGGGATACGGGGTGCATTTTTCGACGCCATCCGCTCTCGGATCAGGATATTCACCGCCGCCATCTCGTCCTTGAGATGCGCGCCCAAACGTTCATGCGGTTTATGTGCGGCTTCGACCAGCATCATCACCTTCCCGTCAATTTGCCCGACATCCGGCTCGACAAAGCCGCGGACCTGCCATTAAGTCCATATCTATGAGAGAGCTTCTTCGGACAACAGACCCAACAGTGATCCCTTTTGTCACAGCCCTTCTTGATGGCGAGGATATAGACTGCTTTGCGATGGACGTCCATATGAGCGCGCTGGAAGGTTCCATCGGTGTCCTGCCCCGGCGTCTTATGGTGCGCGAGAAGGATTTGTTCCGCGCCCGCGCCGTTCTGCGCGACAATGGCGTTGACTATGAAAGCTGACCGATGACCTCTGCCACGCCAGACCTGACCGATGACGCCTTCCTTGGCGGGCAACTGACCCTTGCGCAACCCGTGTCCGGTTATCGCGCCGGGGTCGATCCGGTGTTTCTGGCCGCAGCCGTGCCAGCCACCGCAGGACAATCGGTTCTGGAACTGGGATGCGGCGCCGGGGCGGCGGTTCTGTGCCTTGGACGGCGGGTCGCGGGACTGCGCCTTGTGGGGCTTGAGCGGCAAGCCATTTATGCCGACCTGGCCCGGCACAATGCCCGCAAGAACGACATCACCCTGACCATCCACACGGGCGATCTGGAAAACATGCCCGCCGGGCTGCGTCAGGATCGGTTCGATCACGTGATCATGAACCCCCCGTATTTCCGGCGTGATCGCGGCACATCCTCGCCCCATGCAATCCGCGAAGGCGCGTTGGGCGAAGACACGCCCCTGACCGCGTGGGTCGATCATGCAACGCGCCGCCTGTTGCCCGGCGGCTATCTGACCCTGATCCAGAACGCCGAACGGCTGCCCGAAGTGCTGGGCGCGATGGACACAAGGCTTGGGTCCGCTATCGTGAAGCCGCTGTGCCCCCGGATCGGGCGCGCCGCATCGCTTGTCATCGTGCAGGCACGCAAGGGGGCACGGGGGGCGTTTCGGCTTGCCGCCCCGCTTGTTCTGCACGAAGGGGCAAACCACACGGCAGACCGCGAACATTACACGCCCGGGATCACCGCGATCTTGCGTCACGGGGCGGCCTTGCCGCTTTCCTGACCCATATAGATTTCACCGCCTGCACCGCAAGTTTTCGCCAATTGCATGTAACCACTACGTGACAAGCCGCGAAATATATGGTGCACTCTATCTGTCCAATTACATCAGAGGAGGAACGCCATGAGCATGAGTTCGCATCTTGAGGAGCTGCGGAGGAAACACGAGGTTCTCTCTGAAAAGGTCGAGGCGATACAACGCGCGCCCGGCAGCAGCGATCACGAGATTTCTGAGCTGAAAAAGCAGAAACTCCTGCTCAAAGAAGAGATTGAGCGCCTCGCAAGCGCCTAGGCGATCAGGCCGGGTCAGTTGCCCGTGCTTTGTGCCGAACTGGCCCGCGCAGCCATCGCCGCGCCGACCGTGATAAGAACACCGGCCACGATCAAAGACGGCCGGGGTTCTGCAACACCGGCGACGATAAGGATAAGCGTCGACATCAAGGGCGCGCCATAGCTGGCGACGCCCAAAAGTTGGATATCGCCTTGCTTGACCCCGATATCCCACACATAGAACGCCAGACCGACCGGACCCAGCCCAAGACCCAGCACTGCCGCCCAACCAAGGGCGTCAGGGGGCCAGGCCGTTGTTTCCCATATCAAATGTGCCCCCAACGACAGCCCCGCCGTCAGAAGGCAAAACACCACAACCGATGCGGTTGGCGTATTACCCAACCGGCGCGACAGAACGGAATACCCGGACCAGGTCAGCGCACACAGGAACGCAAGGCCAAAACCCGGAAGCGCCTCGGCACCAAAACCGCCGGACCCGCCCAGAACGATGATCGCAGCCCCGACGAAAGACACCAAGGCCCCGATGATGTGCAACGGTCTGAGCCGTTCGCCCGGCAACAGGCCGGAAAACAGCACGATCAGCAAGGGCCAGAGATAGGCAATCAAGCCCGCTTCGGCCGCGGGCGCGAGACGAAGCGCAGAAAAGTAAAGCGCGTGATACCCGAACAGCCCCAGCGTGCCGAACAGATACACACGCCAGCCGATCTGCCGCAACTTGCCGAAATCACGGCTCCAGCCGATCCAGATCAGGCCAACCGCACCACCGATCAGGAAGGTGATCGCCGCCAGCTGGAACGGCGGCACCGGCACAGTGCCGACCGTGAACAATGCCAGAAGCGACCAAAGCAGCACGGCCACGAAACCAACCGCCGTGGCCCTGCCCCTTGTCACGTCAGGTCCCCGGACGGAATGATGGTCATGTCCGTCGCGCACGAGGTCGATTTCGTCATTTCGGTCAGTATCCATTCGCGGAAAGCCGCAATGTCAGGCCGGTTCTCCTGCCCCAGACGGCAAAGAAAGCGAAACTTGGCGTCGGTTCCAAGCGCGACCCTGAACGGTGCGACCAACCGCCCGTCTGCCAGGTATCTGACAACAAAGGCACGCCTGCCCAGCACAACACCGGCCCCGGACAGGGCGGCATCAAGGGCGTGGTCGGGTTGCGAAAAACTGGACGAGATTCGCGGATCGGCATTAATGCCGACCGCCCTGAACCACGCCGGCCAATCGCAGGGCGGGGTCAGAAAATCATCCGAACTGTTGTGGATCAGCGGGGCACTCAACAACGCTTCTGGCGTCGGATAGCGGCTTGCAAGGTCGGGCAGCATGATCGGCGTCAACCATTCCGGTTCCAGCGGTTGGGAGAAAAGCCCGTCATCGGGGCCATAGCCGAAGCGGATCGCGACATCGACCTCGTCCCGGTCAAGATCCATCATCCTGAGACCCGCAGTGAACCTGAGTTCAATCTCGGGATGGGCCTGCGCGAAGCCATACATGCGGGGGGCCAGCCACTTGGCCGTGAAAGCCGGGCCGGCCGTCACCGTCAGCGTGTTCGTTTCCAGACTGCGCCGTGCCGCCCGCCATGCGGCCGTCAAGGCCCCGAACCCTTCCGCAGCACCAGGCGCTAGAACGCGCCCGGCCTCGGTCAATTCGACCGCACGGTTCAAGCGGTTGAACAGCGGGGCGCCAAAATGCTCTTCCAGCGATTTGATCTGGAACGACAACGCCGCAGGGGTCACGTTCAGCTCGGCCGCCGCGCGTTGAAACGACATGTGACGTGCCGCGGCATCGAAGGCGCGCAGGGCGGTCAGCGGGGGAAGGCGATCAGTCATTTCAGTTAAGTATCACTGATGTGAAGACACCGAAAGTCTCATTTGTGTATTTCTTTTCCGCATCGGACACTGGTTCAGGTCAGAATACTTAACGAGGCAAACGACCATGTTGGAAACAGCGACAAACGATACAGACCTGCGCGACGCCTATGCCCGCGCCCATGCGCTGCGTGCGTCCGAATTCCTGGCTGTCCTGCGAATGCTCCGATCCTTCCCCGGTCGAGCGACCCCGAAAAGAAACGGGGCCGACCTGTTCAGCCAGCCCCGAAACTGCGATTGTCCGGCCTAGATCAGACGAAGAACTGCGCGCCGTTGGCCGAAATGGTCGACCCGTTGATGAACTGCGCGTCGTCCGAGGCCAGGAAGGTCACGCAGCGTGCGATTTCTTCCGGTTCGCCAAGCCGCCCTGCCGGGATGCCCGAGATGATCGACTCGCGCACTTTTTCCGGCACGGCCATTACCATTTCCGTGGCGATATAGCCGGGACAGATGGCGTTGGCGGTGATGCCCGCCCGCGCGCCTTCCTGTGCCAGCGACTTCACGATGCCAAGATCGCCCGCCTTGGTCGCGGCATAATTCACCTGACCGAACTGGCCCTTCTGTCCGTTGATCGAGCTGATGACGATGATCCGGCCAAACTTGCGTTCCCGCATTCCGGGCCAGACCGGGTGAACGGTGTTGAACACGCCGGTCAGGTTGGTGTCGATCACCTCCTGCCACTGTTCAGGCGTCATCTTGTGAAACGGAGCGTCCCGCGTGATGCCCGCATTCGCGACCACAACGTCAATTGGCCCGACTTCGGCTTCGACTTTTGCCAATCCGTCCTTCGAGGCCGCGTAGTCGCCGACGTTCCATTTGTATGTCTTGATGCCGGTTTCCTTGGTGAAGGCCGCGGCCTTTTCGTCATTCCCCGCATAGGTGGCAGCCACGTCATAGCCTTCTGCCTTCAGGGCCTTGGAAATTGCCGCGCCGATGCCGCGCGACCCGCCTGTGACCAGTGCAACTCGAGCCATGTAATCCTCCGTTATAGAATCTAGGTATGGAAACACTGTTACCTTTTACGTGATTGCTGCGCAATATTGTTGCGCAAACATTTTGCCGCCATGCAGTTATATTTTTCCCACATGCCCGCTATGTAACAAAAAAGGCGCCCGAAGGCGCCTTTTCTTCACGACATTTCGACAGGTTACGGGCGCTCAAGGCACATGGCCACGCCCATGCCGCCACCGATGCACAAGGTCGCCAGACCTTTCTTGGCGTCGCGGCGCTTCATCTCGAACAAAAGGGTGTTCAGGATGCGGCAGCCCGACGCGCCGATCGGGTGACCGATGGCAATCGCCCCGCCGTTTACGTTCACGATGGCGGTGTCCCACTCCATATCCTTGTTGACCGCGCAGGCCTGTGCGGCAAACGCCTCGTTCGCTTCGACCAGATCAAGGTCCTGTGCCTTCCAGCCCGCCTTTGCCAAGGCCTTGTTCGACGCATGGATCGGCCCGACACCCATGATCGACGGATCAAGACCTGCGGTGGCGTAGGAAGCGATGCGCGCCAGCGGTTCAAGCCCGCGCTTCTCGGCCTCGTCAGCGGTCATCAGAAGAACAGCCGCAGCGCCATCGTTGATGCCCGAAGCATTCGCCGCCGTGACCGATCCATCCTTGGTGAAGGCCGGACGCAGCTTTTGCATGGCTTCGATCGTGGCCCCGTGGCGGATATATTCGTCCTGATCCACAACGATGTCACCCTTGCGGGTCTTGACGGTGAAGGGGATGATCTCGTCGGCAAACCTGCCCGCTTTCTGGGCGGCTTCTGCCTTGTTCTGCGAGGCAACGGCGAATTCGTCCTGAACCTCGCGGGTGATCTGCCATTGCTGGGCCACGTTTTCGGCGGTCTGGCCCATATGATAGCCGTTGAAGGCGTCCCACAGTCCGTCCTTGATCATGCAGTCGATGAACTTCATATCGCCCATCTTGTGACCGGCGCGCAGATGCGCGACATGGGGGCTGAGCGACATGTTTTCCTGGCCGCCAGCAGCAACAATCGCCGCGTCCCCCAGCATCACATGCTGGGCGCCCAGCGCCACGGTGCGCAGCCCCGAACCGCACACCTGGTTGATCCCCCAGGCCGAGCTTTCCTTGGGAAGTCCGGCGTTGATATGCGCCTGGCGTGCGGGGTTCTGGCCCTGTCCGGCTTGCAGAACCTGGCCCAGGATGGTCTCGTCAACCTCGGATTTGTCGACGCCTGCGCGGGCGACGACGGCCTCAAGCACGGCAGCGCCAAGATCATGGGCGGGCGTGTTGGCAAATGCGCCCGAGAAGCTGCCGACGGCAGTCCGCGCGGCGGATACGATTACAACATTGGTCATGATGGGTCCTTTTCCTCCGAACTGACGGGTCCACACCTTCAAAAAGTCGTCAAATGACGGTTCTCAAGCCGGAATCCGATGTTGCGCTTATCCTGTGCTGCATCGCAGAGGAAATCAAGTCGCACGCGCCGCCTGCGGCTGCGACACGTCGGAAAGTGCAGGATCAGGCGCGCTTTTGCCAATAGGGATCAATCGTCGGCGCCCCGAAATAGTAGCCCTGCATACAGTCCACCCCGATCGAGGCCAGATAGGTCGCATCCATGTGGTTTTCGACATTTTCCGCCACTGTAAACATGTCGAAATGATCGGCAACGGACAGCAACGCTTGGGTCAGTATCTGGTTGTCTGCGTTCTGATGAATGCCCCGGATGAACCCGCCGTCAATCTTCAGGATGTCGAAATAGAACTCTTTGAGATAGCGGAAAGAAGTGTAGCCGGCGCCGAAATCGTCAAGCGCGAAGCTGATCCCCTTCTGGTGCAGGTCCGACATGAACACCTGCACCAGATCGGGCATTATGATCGCCGTGCGTTCGGTGATTTCAAGGATCAGCCGCTCGCCGATGGTCGGATTATCCCGCAACCCACGCTCCAGCACCTTTATCCAGCCCGGATAGCCGATCGAGCGGGCCGACATGTTGATGGCCAGCCGCAACCCCGGCTCGGCGGCCAGCGCCTCAAGCCCTTTTTCAAGGGCCAGCGCATCCAATATGCGCCCTGTTTCGCTGTCTTCCACCGCGCCGATGAAGCTTTTGGCGGGAATCACCCGGCCCATGCTGTCGTGAACCCGCAACAAGCCTTCGTAAAACGCCATGCGATCCGGGTTGGCGGTCTGGACGACCGGTTGATAGGCCAGCTTGACCTGCTTGTGGCGCAAGGCATGACGCACCAGGTCTAATGCCTCGTCGTCGCGAAGATCCATTGCGACAGAAAACGGATCGCCCAAGCTGGCGGCAACTGGCATCTCGTCCCGTTTCAGGTTGTGCATCGTTGAATCTCCGTCGCAGCGATGGGATAGTGTTGCGCGACATGTGCTAACAATCTGTAAAATCCCAAATTTCCTGATAATTTTACGTATCTGACCGGAGGAACCACCCATGACCCAGCGCTGCACATGGTGCGGAGATGACCCGCTTTACGTCGCCTATCACGACACCGAATGGGGCGTGCCGGAATATGACGGGCGGGCGCTGTGGGAAAAGCTGATCCTCGATGGGTTTCAGGCCGGGTTGAGCTGGATCACTATCCTGCGGAAGCGCGAGGCGTTTCGCGAGGCGTTCCAGGGGTTTGACCCCGCCGTGATTGCCGGTTGGGGCGAAGACGAGGTCACGCGCCTTTTGGGCAATCCCGGCATCATCCGCCACCGCGGCAAGATCGAAGCAACCATTGGTAACGCACAAGCCTATCTGGACCTCGGCGGGTCACAGGCCTTCGCGGACTGGATCTGGGGTTACGTCGACGGCACCCCGCAGGTCGGGCATTATGCCAGCCTGGCGGATGTGCCCGCCGCAACGCCGCTGACCACGGAAATTTCGAAAGACCTGAAAAAAGCCGGGTTCAAGTTCTGCGGCCCCACCATCGTTTACGCATGGATGCAGGCCTGCGGGCTGTTCAACGACCACGTCACCGGATGTTTCCGCTTCGATCAGGTCGCTAGCGAAGTGCCACCAGCAAGTCCCGGCTGGGAACGCCCGTAACCGGAACACCGCGCGCGGTTTCATAGGATCGGATCGCGGCACGGCCCATTTCGCCGATCACCCCGTCCGGCCGCCCGGCCTTGAAGCCCAGCGCATTCAAGCGCTGTTGAAGCTCTTGCCGTTCGGCGGTGGTCATGCCCCACGGATTGCCGGGAAACTTCGCCCGGATGGGATCGCCACCGGCCAGACGGTCCGACAAATGACCGACGCCGATGACATAGCTGTCGGCGTAGTTATAGGTTTTCAGGACGTGGAAATTGTCGAAAACCATGAACACCGGGCCTGTCGGACCAGCCGGCAGGATCAGCGCACCCCTGTCAGAGCCGCGAAGCTTCGCCCCCGACGCATGGGTCACGCCAAGCTGCGCCCAATCGCGCAGGCGTCGCGCATAGACGCGCCCGGTGCGTGCCAGGTCGAACCCTTTCGGCAGTTGCACCTCATACGCCCAGGGCTGGCCCTCTTGCCACCCCTTTGCCCGCAGATACGCCGCGGTCGAGGCCAATGCATCCGTCGGATCATCGGCCCAGATGTCGCGTCGCCCATCGCGGTTGAAATCAACCGCATAGCGCAGGAACGAACTGGGCATGAACTGGGTGTGCCCCATGGCCCCGGCATAAGAACCGGTCAGCCGTCCGGGCGAGGTATCGCCCGCGGCAAGGATCTGCAAGGCGGCCAGAAGCTCGTTTTCAAACAGGCCACGGCGGCGGCCCTCGAATGCCAGTGACGCAAGCGTCGACAAGACCGGTGCCGATCCGCGCACGGCGCCGAAGCTGCTTTCCATGCCCCAGATCGCGACAATCACCTCGCGCGCTACGCCGTATTTTTCTTCGATCCGGCCCAGAAGCGTCGGATAGCGCGCCATCACGACCTGCCCGGCCTTGATCCGCTGCGGCGATGCTGCCGAGGCGATGTAATCCCCCAACGATCTTGTCGTTTCGGCCGGGGCACTGTCCAGCGCAACGACCTTGGGCAGGAACTGCGCCTTGTCCAGCGCGCGCAACGCATCAGAAGGCACGCCGGCAGCTTCCGCACGGGCGCGAAAATCAGCGCGCCATGCGTCGAACCCGGCATTTGCCATCACGGCTTTGGGCATAATGCTGGCAGCCAGCAGCAGCCCCGCTGCTTGCCGCCGAGAATAACGTCCTGTGTGCATGTCTTTCGACACCCCTGTCATCGCAGCCTCATCCGCGCACCCTCGCCGTGCGTCGGTGGCGCGCACATTACGCTTGTTTAGGCTCACCTCAAAGCGCCGCAATAGGGATCGGCAATCTGGCGCTGACGCGGCGGAAACACCGCGTGTCGCGCCCGCAATTCAGGCCAATTTCCGCTGACCAATTGCGCCTGCGCCCCGCGCCGCGTATAGCAAGCAAAACAAGACCCAAGTCCCGAAAGGCCGACCATGAGTGACGACAGCAAATCCGCCAATGCCATGTGGGGTGGCCGCTTTTCCGCAGGCCCCGACGCGATCATGGAGGCGATCAATGCCTCGATCGGGTATGACCGGCGCATGGCGCGGCAGGACATCGACGGCTCGCGCGCCCATGCCGCGATGCTGGCGGCTGTCGGGGTCATCACCGATCAGGACGCCGAAGCGATCCACAAGGGCCTGTCGCAAGTGCTGACCGAGATCGAAGGCGGGACCTTCGCCTTCTCGACCGCGCTTGAAGACATCCACATGAATGTCGAGGCGCGGCTGAAGGAAATCGTCGGCGAACCGGCGGGGCGTCTGCACACGGCCCGGTCGCGCAACGATCAGGTTGCCACCGATTTCAAGCTTTGGGTGCGTGACCAGATGGACGCCGCAATAGACGGGCTGGACGCCCTGATCCACGCCCTTCTGGGGCAGGCCGAAGCCGGGGCTGATTGGGTCATGCCCGGCTTCACCCACTTGCAAACGGCGCAGCCCGTCACCTGGGGTCATCACATGATGGCCTATGTGGAAATGTTCGGGCGTGACAAATCCCGTTTCCGCGATGCGCGCGCCCGGATGAACGAATGCCCACTTGGCGCGGCCGCCCTGGCAGGCACGTCCTTCCCGATTGACCGCCACATGACCGCCAAGGCATTGGGCTTTGACCGCCCGACAGCCAACTCGCTCGACGCCGTGGCCGACCGTGATTTCGCGTTGGAGTTCCTGTCATCCGCCACGATCTGCGCCATGCACCTCAGCCGCTTTGCCGAAGAGCTGGTGATCTGGTCCTCGGCCCAATTCCGCTTCGTGCGTATGTCGGACAAATGGTCAACCGGATCGTCGATCATGCCGCAGAAGCGCAACCCCGACGCAGCCGAGCTGATCCGCGCCAAGATCGGGCGGATCATGGGGGCGAATATCGGCCTCATGACCGTGATGAAGGGGCTGCCGCTGGCCTATTCCAAGGACATGCAGGAAGACAAGGAACAGGTCTTTGATGCCGCCGACAACCTGATGCTGGCGCTGGCGGCGATGACGGGCATGGTATCGGACATGGCGGCCAACACCGACGCGCTGGAAGCCGCGGCCTCGTCAGGCTTTTCGACCGCGACCGACCTTGCCGACTGGCTGGTGCGCGCCCTGAACATGCCGTTCCGCGATGCCCACCACGTCACCGGATCCCTTGTGGCCATGGCCGAGGATCGCGGCTGCGACCTGCCCGACCTGACATTGGCCGACATGCAATCGGTGCATGATGCGATCACCGACGAGGTGTTCGGTGTGCTGGGCGTGCACAACTCGGTCGCCAGCCGCACCTCTTACGGCGGCACCGCCCCGTCCGAGGTCCGAAAGCAGATCGCCCGCTGGAAAGAGGCCCTGTCATGATCCGCGTCACCCTGATCCTTGCCCTTCTGGGTCTTGCCGCCTGTGGCGCCGATGGCGAACCCATCCGCCCGGGCAGCCCGGAAGACATCGCAGAACAACAAGCCCGCCAATAGGCACGCAGTCAGAAAAGGCTCGCCCATGGACCATTTCCTTTACCGCGACGGCATCCTGCACGCCGAAGACGTGGCCATTCCCGAGATTGCCGCAAAGGTTGGCACCCCCTTCTATGTCTACTCCGCCGCCACCTTGCGACGTCATATCGGCCTGTTTGCCGAGGCGCTGGACTGGGCCGATCATCTGGTGTGTTTCGCGGTCAAATCCAACTCCAACCTCGCGGTGCTGAAACTGCTGGGCGACATGGGCGCGGGCATGGATGTGGTGTCGGGCGGGGAATACCGCCGCGCCCGCGCCGCTGGCGTGTCCGGTGATCGGATCGTCTTTTCCGGCGTCGGCAAAACACGCGACGAAATGCGGCTGGCCCTGAGCGAAGGCATCCGACAGTTCAATCTGGAAAGCGAACCGGAAATGCGGGTGCTGTCGCAGGTGGCGACCGAGATGGGCGTGGTTGCCCCCGTCACCGTGCGCGTGAACCCGGATGTGGATGCGAAAACACACGCCAAGATCTCGACCGGGAAGTCCGAAAACAAGTTCGGCATCCCCATTGCCCGCGCCCGCGACGTTTACGCCGAAATTGCGAACCTGCCCGGCCTGAAAGCGGTCGGCATCGACGTGCATATCGGCAGCCAGTTGACCGAGTTGGAACCGTTCCGCCAAGCCTATCAAAAGGTCGCTGAGCTGACCGAGATCCTGCGCGCCGACGGCCATGACATCACCCGCCTTGATCTGGGCGGCGGGCTGGGCATTCCCTATGAACGGTCAAACTCCGCCCCGCCCCTGCCCCTCGAATACGGGCAGATGGTACGCGAAACTGTCGGCCACCTGGGCTGCGAGATCGAGATCGAGCCGGGGCGGCTGGTCTCGGGCAATGCAGGTTTGATGGTCACTTCGGTCATCTATGTGAAAGAGGGCGAAGGGCAGGATTTCCTGATCGTTGACGCCGCGATGAACGACCTCGTGCGCCCGGCCATGTATGAAGCTCATCACGACATCGTGCCGGTGGTCGAACCCTCGCCGGGGCAGGAGAAGGCACAATACGATATTGTCGGCCCGATCTGCGAAACGGGCGACACATTTGCCAAGCGCCGCGATCTGGATCGCCTGCAAGCCGATGACCTGATCGCCTTCCGCTCGGCCGGGGCTTATGGTGCTGTGATGGCGTCGGAATACAATTCCCGCCCCCTGATCCCCGAAGTTCTGGTGATGGGCGATCAATATGCCGTCATCCGGGCCCGTCCCACCTATGAAGAGATGCTGGGACGCGATACCATCCCTGCATGGTTGTGAACCTCACGCGGGTCCGATGACCCGCCCGATCCTTCCCGACGAGGTGCAGACGCACCTGAAATGGCCCTTGCGTTTGACTGGGGCTGGGATGGTTTTGGAACGCCTCTGGCGCGCGTTCTGGCCACTGGTGGCCATCGGCCTGACGGCCTTCGCGGTCTGGAGCTTCTGGACCATCGGTCCGTCACCCATCGCGACGGGCCTGTTGGCACTGGGCGTCTTTGCCGCTTTGTCTGCGCTGATCTGGGGTGCCCGCAATTTCGCCTGGCCCAGCCGTGCCGAACAACTGGCGCAACTGGACGACAGCCTGCCCGGCCACCCGATTGCCGCCCTGATGGATGATCAGGCCACCGGGCGCGATGACATGGCATCGCGCAACCTTTGGCAGGCGCATTTGGCGCGAATGGCCCAACGCCTGAAGGGCGTTCGACCCGTATCCCCTGACCTGCGTGTGGCCCGCAGCGACCCCTATGCGCTGCGCCTGATCGCCGCGACCGGCGCGGCGCTGGCCATCAGCTTCACCCCGTGGCTGGACCGCCTCGGCAGCCCCGGTGCAACCGGCGGGGACGCTGGCGCCCCCCCCGTTGCCAGCGCCAGTTGGGAAGGCTGGATTGAACCGCCCGGCTATACCGGACGCCCCAGCCTCTATCTGGCCGACCAGCCGCCCGGCCCACTGGCCGTGCCGCAAGGCAGTCGCCTGACGCTGCGGCTTTATGGTGATCTGGATACGCTGGGGGTGACAGCGGACCTGTCCGACACGCCGATCACGGGACCGGCACAGCAAAGCTACCTGCTCGTAATTACCAAAAGCGGGCCGCTGGACATCGAAGGTCCGGGTGCCGCGCGCTGGCAAATCACCGCGATTGGCGACACGCCGCCGACCGTGACCACCGAGGGCGAGTTGACCCGCCGCCTTGCCGGCGATTTCTCGCTGCCCTTCACAGCGACGGACGACTATGCCGTCACCCGCGGCCACGCCGCCGCTACGCTGGGGTTGGATCGCATCGACCGCCGCCATGGCCTTGCCACCGCGCCCGAGGACCGCCCGCCGCTGGTCGTCGACCTGCCCCTTCCCTATCGCGGTTCGCGGACCCAGATCGACGGAGTGCTGGAGGAAAACCTGATCGAACATCCATGGGCCGGGCTGCCCGTCGACCTGACCCTGAAGGTCGAAGACGGGGCCGAGCAAACCGGCATCACGCCGCCCATGAACATCATCCTGCCCGCACGCCGTTTCCTGCATCCGGTCGCCAAGGCGCTGATCGAACAGCGCCGCGACCTTCTGTGGTCGCGCGACAATGGCCGCCGGGTGGGCCAGATCCTGCGCGCCGTGCTGAACCGACCGGACGAACTGAACCTGCCCGAAGGCGCCTATCTGCGCCTGCGCGGCGCGATCCGGCGGCTGGAGGCGGGGCTTGCATTCACAGACACGCCCTCGGGCCTGCCGGAAGACCTGCGGGACGAGGTCGCCGCCGTTCTGTGGGAAGTGGCGGTGGAGCTTGACGACGGCCGCCTTGCCGACGCTCTGGCCCGGATGCAGCAGGCACAGGACCGTCTGGAACAGGCCATGCGCGACGGCGCCAGCGAGGAAGAGCTGGCAGAACTGATGGACGAAGTGCGCGAAGCGATGCGCGACTATCTGGAACAACTGGCCGAGAACCAGCAGAACGCCCCGCAATCCGACCAGCCCCCGCCCGAAAACGGGGTCGAGATGAGCATGGCCGACATCGAAGACATGATGGACCGGATCGAAGAACTGATGCGTCAGGGGCGCGAGGACGAGGCGATGCAGATGCTCGACCAGTTGCGCCAGATGATGGAAAACATGCAGATGGCCCAAACCGGTCCGTCGAACCAGCCCGGCCAAAGCGCCCGCGAGGGGCTTCAGGAAACTCTGCGCCAGCAACAGGGCCTGTCCGATCAGGCCTTCCGCGACCTGCAGGAACAGGGGCAAGGCTCGCAGGCGGGCGAATCGGAAGGCAACGAAGGGCGCGACGGCGGTCAGGGGCGCGGGGAAAGCCATGACGGACAGGGTGGCCAGCAAGGGCAGGACGGTCAAGGCGCCGGGCCCGAGCAGGATGGCACCCAAAGCGGGCAGGGCAACGATCTGGCCCAGCGGCAAAGTGAATTGCAGCGACAGCTTGAAGCCCAACGCCGCAACCTACCGGGCGCCAGCGACGAGGCCGGACAAGCCGCCCGCGACGCACTGGACGACGCCGGGCGCGCGATGGGGGATGCCGCCGATGCGTTGGAACAAGGCGACCTGCCCGAAGCGCTGGACCGGCAAGCCGACGCGATGGAAGCCCTGCGCGAAGGGATGCGCCAGTTCGACGAGGCCATGGCCAACCAGCAGGCCCAGCGGCAAGGCGAACAGGGCAGCAATCCCGGCGAAGGCCGCAGATCCAGCCAACGCGACCCGCTGGGCCGCAGCCCCGACGGCAACAACGGCGCCACCGCCACCGACAGCCCGCTGGAAGATGGCGAAGACGTTTACCGCCGCGCGCAGGAATTGATGGAAGAATTGCGCCGCCGCTCGGGCGAGGGCGACCGCCCTGATCTGGAACGCGATTACCTGAAACGTCTGCTGGATCAGTTCTGAGGCGTGGGGGTCAAAGCCGCTTGCGCGCCGCAAGGGCTGCCGAAATCGTCCCTTCGTCCAGATAATCCAGCTCACCCCCGATGGGCACGCCCTGCGCCAGCGAGGATACCTCGCAACGCCCTTCCAGCTCTTCCGCGATGTAATGCGCCGTGGTCTGGCCGTCGACCGTGGCATTCAGGGCCAGAATGACCTCGCTGATATTTTCATCGTGAACCCGCTGGATCAGCCGTGGAATGCCCAGATCATCCGGCCCGACCGCGTCCAGCGCCGACAAGGTGCCCCCCAACACATGATAGCGCCCCTTGAACCGGCCCGCGCGCTCCATCGCCCACAGGTCGGCCACATCCTCGACCACGCAAATCTCACCGATCGCACGCTTCTCCGAGGTGCAGATATCGCAGCGATCCGCGGTCGAGACATTGCCGCACACCACGCATTCCCGCGCCGTTTCCGCCACCGCCTGCATCGCATCGGCCAAAGGCGTCAGCACCAGCGCACGTTTACGGATCAGATACAGCACAGCCCGCCGGGCCGAGCGCGGCCCCAGCCCCGGCAGCTTTGCCATCAGCTCGATCAGGGTCTCGATATCACGCGGGGCTTCCGACATGCGTCTGCCTGCCCTAGAACGGCAGGTTCATGTCCTTGGGCAAACCAAGCTCTTCAGTCAGGCGCGACATCTCGTTTTCGCTGCGTTCCTGCGCCTTGGCTTGTGCATCCTTGATCGCGGCAAGGATCAGGTCCTCGACCACTTCCTTTTCGTCCGGGTTGAAGATCGAAGGGTCGATATCCAACCCCGTCAACACACCCTTGGCGGTGGCGGTGGCCCGCACCAGACCAGCACCGCTTTCCCCGACCACGGTCATGGTGGACAGGCTTTCCTGCAGGTCCGACATCTTGGTCTGCATCTCTTGTGCGGCTTTCATCATCTTGGCCATATCGCCAAGACCACCCAGTCCCTTCAGCATCTCACGCTCCTCGAAAAAATCTGCTCGGTTCAGTCCTAGATACGATCAGGCGGCACCGCTTACAAGGCGTGGCGCTGCGGGATTGCCTTACTCTTCCTCGAACGGGTCCCACTCGTCTTCGACCTCGGGCAGCGCCTCTGCGGCGGCCTCGCCCGCCATATCCGCGGCGGTGCGAATTTCGGTGATCCGCGCCTTGGGGAACTGCGCGATCACCGCCTGAACCAGCGGATGCTCTGCCGCTTGCTCTTCCAGCGCCAGCTTTTCACCATCCCGCGTTTCGGTGATGGTCGCCGCGTCACACCCGTTGACCAGCGTCACGCCCCAGCGCACCCCGGTCCATCCTTGCAGGCGTTGCGCCAGACGCGCCGCCAGATCGGCCGGGGCATCATCCGCCGGCGTGAACTCGATCCGCCCCGGCGCGTAAGACGCTAGGCGAACCCCGCCTTCCACCTCGACCAGCAGTTTCACGTCACGGTTCGCGCGGATCAGTTCGATCACATCCTCAAACCTTGCATAGCGCGCCAAGGCGTTTTCCGGGGCTTGCGACACCGCCAAAGCCGTCGCACCCGCTCCCGACGACGCCCCACCACCCGACATGCGGGGACCGGGGTTGGCCTGGCCCACGGGCGCCCCGTTGCCGGACGGCGCAGACACCCCCCCGGACGGCCCGGCGGGCGGCACCGGTTGATCGTTTAGCTTGCGCACCAGCTCCTCCGGCGTCGGCAGGTCGGCCACATGGGTCAGCCGGATGATCGCCATTTCCGCCGCCATCATCGCATTCGGGGCGACCGACACCTCTTCGATCGCTTTCAGAAGCATCTGCCACATCCGCGACAGGACCCGCATCGGCAGAGCCTCGGCCATGGTTTGACCGCGCTGACGCTCATCCGACGACACGGTGGGATCCTCGACCGCCTCGGGGGTGATCTTGATCACGCTGACCCAATGCGACACCTCGGCCAGATCGCGCAGAACGGCCATCGGGTCGGCGCCATCCGCATATTGCCCACCCAGTTCGGCCAACGCCCCGGCGGCATCGCCTTTCATGATCAGGTCCATCAGGTCCAGAACCCGGCCACGATCCGCCAGCCCCAGCATGGCGCGCACCTGTTCGGCGGTGGTTTCCCCCGCCCCGTGACTGATCGCCTGATCCAGAAGCGATTGCGCATCCCGCGCCGACCCTTCGGCAGCGCGCGTGATCAAGGCCAGCGCATCATCGGCAATCTCGGCCCCTTCGGCATCGGCAATCCGACGCAGCATCGCCAACATGTCTTCAGGCTCGATCCGCCTGAGGTCAAACCGTTGACAGCGGCTCAGAACCGTCACCGGCACCTTGCGAATTTCTGTCGTCGCAAAGATGAACTTCACATGCTCCGGCGGCTCCTCCAGCGTCTTCAGAAGCGCGTTGAACGCGTTCTTCGACAGCATGTGAACCTCGTCGATGATATAGATCTTGTAACGTGCCGAGGCCGCCCGATAATGCACGCTATCAATAATCTCGCGAATGTCGTCCACCCCGGTGCGACTGGCCGCGTCCATCTCCATCACGTCCACATGACGACCTTCGGCAATGGCAACGCAATGCTCGCACTGACCACAGGGCGACACCGTTGGTCCACCCTGCCCGTCCGGTCCGATACAGTTCATCCCCTTGGCAATGATCCGCGCTGTGGTCGTTTTTCCCACCCCCCGGATGCCCGTCATCACGAAGGCCTGCGCAATCCGATCCGCCTCGAACGCGTTCTTCAGCGTGCGGACCATCGCCTCCTGTCCGATCAGATCGGCAAAGGTTTCCGGGCGGTATTTACGGGCGAGAACCTGATAGGGCTTTGCCTTTGGCGTGTCGGTGGAGGCTGCGTCTGACATGGGACCCTTCGATGCCGGATTCGGTTCCGGGCCAGATTAGGCCGGGCGATCCACGCCGTCCACCGAACTCTGGGTTGGAGCCGCCACGCACCCCATGATACACCCGTGACATGACAGATAGGTTCGCCATCTCGGAACTGTCTCTGGGCGAAGGACGGCTGGGCATCTGCCCGCTGCCGGGGCGATGGGGCAGATACAAGGACAACCTGTCCACCGTTCTGGCATGGCGGCCATCGCTCGTTCTGACGATGACGACCTCTGCCGAATTGGCCGCGCATGGCGCATCCGGGCTTGGGGCCGATCTCTCGGCCAACGATATCATCTGGCACCACCTGCCGATCCGCGATTTCGGGGCGCCCGACACCGACATTCGCGCGCGATGGGCCGATATCTCGCCGCAGGCGCAAGACCTGCTGGCCTGTGGCGGCAAGGTGCTGGCCCATTGCAAGGGCGGTTGCGGACGGTCTGGCATGATGCTGTTGCGCCTGATGGTCGACATGGGCGAAGACCCGGATGCAGCCCTGTCCCGCCTGCGCCGCGCGCGCGCCTGCGCCGTCGAAACAGACGAACAACGGCACTGGGCAAGCGGGTCAGGGCTCTAGCATCCCGGTTTCTTCTGGCCGAAAATATCCTGGGGTGAATGCGCGCAGCGCAGAGGGGCAACGCCCCTTCCCCCTTATCGCCCTTTCCGCTTTCCGGCGCCCTTGGTCACACCCTTCACCATCTTCGCGAACTTCCGCTCCCGCGCCCGGCTTTCCGCGATAGTTTCGGTGTTCTTGGCCTCGCCCGCACGCAGCTTGCGCCAGCGCACCAGACGATCAGGGTCCAGCTCTCCGGCGTCAATCGCAGCCCGCACGGCGCAGCCCGGCTCGGTGTCATGGGCACAATCCGAGAATCGGCACTGCGCCTCCAGCTCGGCAAGATCGTCGAACACGCTGTCGATCCCCTCGCGCGTGTCCAGCAGCCGCAAGGCCCGCATTCCCGGCATGTCGATGATCCAGCCCCCGTGGCGCATCGGGTGCATACTGCGGGCGGTGGTGACATGGCGCCCCTTGGCGTCATCTTCGCGAATGCCCCCGGTCGCCGCATCGCCCCCGGTCAACGCATTGGTCAGCGTCGTTTTCCCGACGCCCGACGAGCCTATGAACGCCGCCGTCTGCGGCGGTTTGCACCAGTCGGCCAACGCGTCGGCGGCCTCGGGGTCGCGCGCATTCACCGTCAGGACGGTCAGCATCGGGTCCAGCGCCTGTGCCTCGGCCTCGTACCCGCGCGGATCATCGCACAGATCGGCCTTGGTCAGCACAAGCACCGGATAACACCCCGCCTCGTGCGCCAGCGCCAGGAACCGTTCGATCCGCGCGATGTTGAAATCGTCATTGCATGAGGTCACGATGAACAGCGTGTCCACATTGGCTGCGATCAGTTGCGTCTGGGCATCGGTTCCCGCCGCGCGCCGTTGCAACAACGATTTCCGTTCCAGCACCTGCTGGATTCGCATTTCGGGGTCGGCCCGCACCCAGTCGCCCACCGCCAGCTCGCCAGCGGCCAGCTTGGGCGAGGTCAAGGTCACGTCACCTTCTTCGCCCAGCGCGGTCATGCGGCTGCGATGAATTTCGGTGATCCGATACGGCGTCAGCCCTGCCGCATCGTCGCATTGGGTCTGGAAAAAGGAAGACCATCCAAGGTCCGTCAATTGATATGTCATTGGTTTGCCTGTGTCAGCATGGCGTTCCACCCCGCGCGCCAACGCGGCTTGGGGTGTGCGTGCTCAGGCAGAAGGGGAATACACCCGCTTAGCAAATTCCTGCCCGAAGGGGGGTGTCGACACTCATGATTTCCCTCCGTTCATTGGCCCGCACCTTGCTTGGTCGGGTCCGGGTGTTCCGTGACGGCAATACTACGTTTCGCCTGTCGGTGTTTCAATTGCTGCACAATTGAAACTGGGTGAGAGGCTGAACACGACCCAGACGGGGCTCGTTGTGGCTGCTTCCTTCCGGACCTGACCAGATTGGCGAGGCGCCTGCCCGCGCCAACCTCTCGCCCCTCATATATGAGGGCGCCACAGGTGATGCAAGCCTCAGAGTTCCATCTCGTAATGCGCAAATCCGCGCGCATCGCTGGTTTCCACGCAGCGGATGGGCAACCATGGATAGGTCCCACAGGCCTGTCGGGCCGCGGGTGACGATTTGAACCGGACACTTGCACCGGCCACCCCGGAAAACTGCCAGATCGGTTCGGCAGAAATGTCGACCAACCCCGCCCGCTGAACAAACCCTTTCAGCACATCGCGAATGGCCAGCGAGGGAGGGGCGACAACGCGATCGTCCGGCGCGACGGGATAACCGCCCCCGCCACAGGCGCGAAAATCGCTGGTGGCCAGCAGGAACTCGTCCGTGTCGGCCACCTCCCGTCCCTTGTGCCGCAGATCGACAATGCGCCCGCCGCTCAGCCCCGATGCGGCGCCATCCGGGGTGAAGCGCGCGGGCTGGCTCAGGTCGATCCGATAGGTCAACCCAAGCACGCTTTCCAGCAGGTACCCCGGCGTGCCATCGTCTTTAAGCGCAACCGCGCGTTCGCCCGCAAGCACCTGGTTGAACAGGCTGGCCGACCGTTCCAGCCACGTCTTCAGAAACGCCCCCGTTGCCCGGATCAGGGTCAGGTTGTTGGGAAATACGTAAAGATCAGACAGCGACCGCAGCGTCATCTGCCCGGCCTTCACACAGGAATAGTAGTTCGGCCCTGCCAGCCCACCGGACTTGAACGGCGCGCTGGACGCGAGAACCGGCAGGTCCCAGCCCAGCCTGTCGGCCTGAAACCGTCTTGCGTGATCCAGCATGGCGTCTTGCACAAGGCGGGTTGCGCGGTCGCCGCCGACAAGCGCGAAATAATTTTCCGTGTCGTGGGCGCAGCGGGCGATCCGGGTGCGCATGTGGCGCAACGTGCTTTCATGCAGGTCCTGAAACCAGTTCGGAAATCCCCTTGGCGCCGCCTGGCACCGCCGCGGCGCAGGCGCGGCGCCAGGCCCGTCAGCCACCGTTACCGTTCGCAACCCCGCCCGCCCTGACGTGACGGACCAACATGTTCCATCATGCGTCAGGTCAAGGTCGATCACCCCAAGATGAGAGCCCCAGAACCCCGGCACGATGGTCGGCACGCGGTTCAGGTGATCGCTTAACCCGTCCGGTCCGACCATGGGCGCGGTTGGGTCAGGGAAGACCTGATGCGAATGACCACCAACAATCGCGTCGATACCCATCACACCCGACAGGGGAAGAAGGGCGTTCTCCATCCCGTCCCTGTGTGTGTCGTCCCCCAGCCCGGAATGTGCCAGCGCCACGACAATATCTGCCCCGCGCGTTTTCAGATGGGGCACGAATGCCCGGGCGGCCTCGACGATGTCCCGTGTCTGCGGCACGGCGGCCGAGTTATGTCCAAGCTTCAGCGATCCGGGGGGAAGAAATCCGATCACCCCGATGCGGATGTCGCGCTCGACATTGCTGCTGTCGACGATCTTACGGTTGAGCAAGGCAAAGGGCGGCACAAGGGTCGTGTCCTGCAAGGGGGTCGCGGCCCGCCGAAGGATGGTGTTGGCGGACACGACGGGAAACCCGGCCTGTTCGATTGCATCGAACAGAACCTCGATCCCGCGATCGAAGTCGTGATTGCCAAGCGTGGCCGCGTCATATCCCAAATGCTCCATCGCCGCGATCATCGGATGCACCGCCGGGCTGTCCGCCCCGCCCGCGGCGCGGTATTGTTCGACCACCAGATCACCCATCGCGGTTCCGTGCAGGAAATCCCCGTTGTCCAGAAGGATCGTGTTAGGTTCCTCAGCCCGCGCCTTGGCAATCAGGCCCGCGGTATTGGTCAGCCCCCAGCCTTCGACGGGACGATCCGCAAGATAATCATAAGGCAGGATGTGCATGTGCAGGTCGGTTGTCGCAAGAATCCGCAGACGGGCACGGACCTGATCCGCACCGTCGGCGCAGTGCTCGACTTGCATCAACACCGGTTACGTTCCTTTCTGTCTGGGCACTGTTTCGGTATGTGCATCCGGCCATATGAAAACATTCAGGGGTAATTTGAAAGAAATTTTTTACAACTTCAACGTGTTCAATGCACATGATGCAAATGCAGGTGCCAATTTGCCAATGTCCTGCTAGCGTGCGCCCAAGCCGGACAACGCGCACGAGGTCAGCATGAAAATCGCCGAGCAGGTCACATTCGGAACGGGGCTTCTGGATCGCGCGGCGGAATTGCGCCCCGACAGCGTGGGCCTGTCAAATCTGGCCGCGCGCGCGCGCATCCTGCCCGTCTGGCGCGGCAAACCCCTGATCGATCGCGGGGCCGGGCATCAGGTGGCGCTGGCGTTTCTGACCCTGCATCACGATGAAATGAACACTCGGCAGGACCGCCTGGTCTTTCTGGGTCGCGACGGGTCGGGCCCGTTATTCGCCGTGGATGTATCGGACTGGACCGCCGAGGGGCAGGCGCCTGACCCGGATGTGTTCATCGACCAGACATGGCAGCACTTTCCCGGCACGCCTGACACGCAGGGCTTCGCCGAATTGCGGGGCGTCATGGCGCAGCTGACACCGCTGGAGGCCGAGATCGCCGCCACCGCGCGCAGCATTCTGGAATGGCACCGTATCCACGGGTTCTGCGCCAATTGCGGGGCGGAAAGCGTTCCTTCCCAGGCAGGCTGGCAACGCGACTGCCCGGCATGTGCGCGACCGCATTTCCCGCGCACCGATCCGGTGGTCATCATGCTGATCACACATGGAAACGCGGTTCTGATCGGACGCAACGCGCTGTGGCCCGATGGCATGTTTTCGCTGCTGGCCGGGTTCATGGAACCGGGCGAAACCGTCGAGGCCGCCACCCGTCGCGAAGTGTTTGAAGAAACCGGCGTGCATGTCGGCGCAGTCCGTTACCTGGCCTCACAGCCCTGGCCCTTCCCGTCATCGCTGATGATCGGCACCCATGGGCTGGCGACAACCACCGACATCACCATCGACCCCAACGAGCTGGAACACGCGCTGTGGGTCACGCGCGAGGAAATGCTTGATGTGTTCGCCGGTCAGAACCCTGATATGCTGCCGGCCAGAAAAGGATCCATCGCGCATTTCCTGTTGTCGAACTGGCTTGCAGATCGGCTTGATTAGGACCAAAACGGGCAGGTCACGGACAGCAAGCGAAGAGACCCGCATGAAATTCAAGACCCGCGAAGACATCGAAGCCACTCTGGAACAGGTGTTCGAAGCCGTGTCTGATTTCGACGGGATGGAGCGGGCCGCGCTGCGCCGCGGTGCCCAGGTCATGCGCACCGACGACCTGACCGTCCCCGGCCAGGGTATGGCGTGGCATACGACATTCCAGTATCGCAACCGCACCCGCACGGCGGACATGTTGCTGAAAACCTATGATGCACCGCATCAGATCGAGCTGTTCTCGAAAGTGTCGGGGATCGAGGCGACCGTCGATGTCGAACTGATGTCGCTGTCACGCAACCGGACCCGCATGACGATGAGCCTTGACATGCGGCCCCGCACCATCCCTGCCCGGCTACTGCTGCAATCCATGAAGCTGGCGCGTGCGTCGCTTTTGAAACGCTATCGCCAGCGGGTGGCGAAATACGCGCAGTCGATCGAGCACCGGTATCGCACGACCGTGCATCCGAATCGCTGATCCGTCACCGGTCAGTCACGGGCCGGATCGCGCGGATACACCCCGAGAATATCAAGCGTCGAGGTGAAATAGGCCAGTTCTTCCAGCGCAAGCTTTACCGGGCGGTCATCGGGGTGGCCCTCGATATCGGCATAGAACCGGGTTGCGGTGAAAGATCCATCCACCATGTAGCTTTCCAGCTTGGTCATGTTGACGCCATTGGTGGCAAACCCACCCATCGCCTTGTAAAGCGCGGCGGGAATGTTACGCACTTCGAACACAAAGGTCGTCATCATGCCGTGGTCGCCACGCTGACGGTGGTCGGCCTTACGCCCCATGATCACGAAGCGCGTTGTGTTGTGACCATGGTCTTCCACGTCTTCCGCCAGCACATCCAGACCATAGATCCGACCGGCCAGCGCCGAGGCCAGCACGCCTTCGCCCTGCGTCTTGTTCTGCGCAAGCTTCGCCGCCGCACCTGCACTGTCTGCCGCCGCAACCCCGCGTATCCCGTGGCTTTTCAGGAAGGCCGCCGATTGCGGGATCAGCACCAGATGGGCGCGCACGGTCTTGATGTCTTCAACCTTGGCCCCGGGCAGACCCAGCAGGCTGATGCGCACACGCACGAAAGCTTCGTCCAGAATATGCAGCCCGCTTTCCGGTAGCAGGCGATGAATATCGGCAACCCGGCCATAGGTCGTGTTTTCGATCGGCAGCATCGCCTGCTCGGCCGCCCCGCTGCGCACCGCCGCGATCACCTCTTCAAAGGATTCGCAGGGCATGGGGTCAAACTCGGGGCGGGCCGCGATACAGGCTTCGTGCGAATATGCGCCGGGTTCCCCCTGAAAGGCGATACGGCTGGTCATTTCGCGCCCCCATGTTGCCGGTTAGCGTTAAAGTGAAACTTGTCGCGCCTCATATCGCTTGAAACATGGCAATGGAAGCGGCTAGAAGGCTTTTGACTTTGGATGAGACGGAACGCGACATGTTCGACACAATGACAATGACGAAAGCCGGGGCAGCCGTATTGGGTGCCCTCCTGTTCTTCCTGCTGGGCTCGTGGGCAGCAGACAGCCTGTATTCGACCGCAGCCGGTGGCCACGGTGGCGACGAAGAACACGCATCGACCGGTTACATGATTGCAACCGAAACCGATGGTGGCGAGGCCGAGGAAGAAGAAGAGGCCGTGCCCTTCGCTGACCTGCTGGCGGCTGCCGACCCGGCCGCAGGCGAAAAGGTCTGGGGCAAATGCCGGGCTTGTCACAAGCTGGAAGATGGCGCCAACGGCACCGGGCCGCACCTGTTTGGTGTCGTGGGCCGTGAAGTGGCCAGTGTGGATGGCTTCAACTATTCCGATGCGCTGGCCGAACATGGCGGAAGCTGGGGTCCGGACGAGTTGAACGAATGGCTGGCCGATCCCAAAGGGTATGCACCTGGCAACAAGATGACCTATGCGGGCCTGAAGAAAGTCGAAGATCGCGCAGACCTGATCGCCTATCTTCAGACCATTGGCGGCTGAACGTCGACTTATCCCCAACCGCTTTACCGGGCCGCCCCAGTTTGGGCGGCCCTTTTCATTTTCTTTGCGATACAGGCCGTGATCGTGTCGGTTCGCAACCCGATCACCAAATCGCGCCTTGCAGTTTATCCGGCTGCGCCTTTAGCTTGGAAAAAACCATTATCGTCGATCCGCCGAAGGAGACCCCGATGAAGCCAGCCCGGATACATGCCATCGCCCGCCGACCCGACACCTGCTTCCAGACCCTGTGGGGGGTTCTGGTCGGTCTGGCACTGGTGCTTGTCCCGCTTCTTGCGCAGGCCGACACGACGATCAAATCCCATGCCTACTCTTACTTCGGCACACCGAAATACGGCCCGGACTTTGCCCATCTCGATTATGTGAATCCCGATGCCCCGAAGGGCGGTGACATCATCATCGCGTCCGAAAGCGGAACATTCGACAGCTTCAACCCCTATGCCCGCAAGGGTGTGCCCGGCGCGCTGGCCTCGATCAATGTCGAGCGTCTGATGACCGGCACGGCGGACGAGGTCGGCACGATCTATGGATTGCTGGTAGAAAGCCTGGAATATCCCGAAGATGAAAGCTGGGTCATCTTCACACTCCGGCCCGAGGCCCGCTTTGCCGATGGCACGCCGGTTACGGCAGACGACGTGGTGTTCACCCACGACCTGTTCATGGAGCAAGGGCTGGTCAGCTTCCGCGAGGGCGTCAGCCGGATCATCGCCAGTGTCGAGGCTCTGGACCCCCAGCGGGTGAAATTCACCTTCCACCCGGACTCGTCGGTTCGCGACCGTATTGGCCAGGCCGGGGCGACCCCCGTCATGTCGAAGGCATGGTTCGAGGAAACCGGCGCCCGGCTGGACGAAAGCCGGCTGGAACAGGCGATGGGCACCGGCCCTTACATGCTGGACAACTATCAGATCAACCAGCGCATCGTATACAGGCGCAACCCCGATTACTGGGGCGCGGACCTGCCGATCAATATCGGGCGCTGGAACTTCGACACCATTCGCATCGAATATTTTGCCGACAGCAATGCCGCCTTCGAAGGCTTTTCCTCGGGCAGCTACACCTTCCGCATCGAAAGCAGTTCGAAGGAATGGGCGACCGCCTATGATTTCCCCGAGGTCAAATCGGGTCAGGTGATCAAGGCCGAGCTTGACGACGGGAACCAGGCATCGGTTCAGGGCTTCGTGTTCAACCTGCGCCGCGAAAAGTTCCAGGACATCCGCGTGCGCGAGGCCATCGGCCTGATGTTCAACTTCACCTGGTCGAACGAGGCGCTGTTTTACGGCCTTTACGAACGCGTGAACAGCTTTGCCGAGAACTCCTATCTGGAAGCCACCGGTCTGCCCTCGCCCGAAGAGCTGGCCTTGCTGGAGCCGCTGGGCGATCAACTGCCCGAAGGCGCATTGGGTGAGGCCGTCATGGCGCCGACATCCGGCGACAAGCAGTTCGACCGGCGCAATGCCCGCGAAGCCTCGCGCTTGCTGGAGGAGGCCGGCTGGACGGTCGGCAACGACGGGATGCGGCGCAATGCCAATGGCAATACCCTGAGGGTCGAGTTCCTGACCTTTGCCCCCACATTCGACCGCGTGATCACGCCCTATGTTGAAAACCTGCGCAAGATCGGCATCGACGCGGTGCTGAACCGGGTCGACACATCGCAATTCGTCGACCGTCGCTATGCGTTCGACTATGACATCATCACCGACCAACTGGCCTTCGGGAACGAACCCGGCAGCAACCTGGACCAGGCGTTCGGGTCGACCGAGGCCGCAGTGTCCGTGTTCAACTCGCCCGGCGTAGCCGACCCGGCAGTCGATGCCCTGATCGAGATCATCCGCAACGCCGACACCAAAGAGGAGCTGGTCATCGCCACCAAGGCGCTGGACCGTGTGATGCGCGCGATGCGGATCATGGTGCCGCAATGGTACAAGAACAAGCATACCGTCGCTTACTATGACCAGTTCGAGCACCCCGATCCCCTGCCGCCCTATGATCTGGGCTATCTGGACTTTTGGTGGTTTAATGCCGAAAAAGCAGAAAAACTGAAGGCAGACGGCGTGCTGCGCTGACGCGCATCAAACGCCAAGGCACGAATAAGAGAGCGAGACCCAAATGGGCGCATATATTCTGCGCAGGCTTCTTCTGATCATCCCGACCCTGTTTGGGATCATGGTGATCAACTTCACCCTGACCCAATTTGTCCCCGGCGGACCGATCGAACAGATCATCGCCCAGATGGAGGGTGAAGGCGACGTGTTCGCCACGATTGCAGGCGGTGGCGGCGATGCCGGAGCGGGCGGCGGTGGGGGCGACGAACGCTATCTGGGCGCGCGTGGATTGCCGCCTGAGTTCATTGCCGAGCTGGAAAAGGAATTCGGCTTTGACAAGCCCCCCGTCGAACGGTTCTTCAACATGCTTTGGAACTATGTCCGGTTCGATTTCGGGGAAAGCTATTTCCGATCCATCGGCGTGTTTGAACTGGTGGCGGAAAAACTGCCCGTCTCGATCACGCTGGGGCTGTGGTCCACCGTGATCGCCTATATCGTGTCGATCCCGCTTGGCGTGCGCAAGGCGGTGCGCGACGGGTCGAAATTCGACACCTGGACCTCGGGTGTGATCATCGTGGCTTATGCGATCCCGGGCTTTCTGTTCGCCATCCTTCTGCTGGTGGTGTTTGCGGGCGGATCTTACCTGCAATGGTTCCCGCTGCGCGGCCTGACATCCGACAACTGGAGCGAGTTGAGCCTTTGGGGCAAGATCATCGACTATTTCTGGCACATCACGCTGCCGGTTCTCGCCTCGACCATAGCCAGCTTCGCGACGCTGACCTTGCTGACCAAGAACAGCTTTCTGGACGAGATCAAGAAGCAATATGTCGTCACCGCCCGCGCCAAGGGGCTGGCCGAACATCGCGTGCTCTATGGCCATGTGTTCCGCAATGCCATGCTGATCGTGATCGCGGGCTTTCCCGCCGTGTTCCTTGGCGTCTTTTTCGGCGGATCGGTGATCATCGAAACGCTGTTCTCGCTGGACGGCCTTGGTCGTCTGGGGTTTGAAGCAGCGTTACAGCGCGACTATCCCGTCATTTTCGGCACCCTGTTCGTTTTCGGCCTGATCGGCCTTCTGGTCGGCATCCTGTCGGACCTCATGTATGTCTTTGTCGATCCACGGATCGACTTTGAAGGGCGCGAGGTCTGATCATGGCGCTTTCCCCCCTGAACCAACGCCGCTGGCGCAACTTCCGCCGCAACGGTCGGGCGTTCTGGTCGCTGATCCTGTTCTGCATCCTGTTCGGCCTGTCGCTTCTGGCCGAGTTCATCGCCAACGACAAACCCATCGTCGTCAGCTATCAGGGCGAGCTTTATGCGCCGATCTTCAAATTCTACCCCGAAACGGCATTTGGCGGCGACTTCAGGACCGAAGCCAATTACGACGATATCGAGGTGCAATGCCTGATCAAATCCGGCGGGCTTGAGGATTGCTGGGACGACCCCGAGGACGTGATCGCCCAATCCGCAACCGGTGTCGTGAACGGAACCGAGATCGACAAAGGCTGGCTCATCTGGCCGCCGATCCCCTATAGCTTCACCACCATCGTCGACACCGGGGGCGCGGTGCCATCCCCGCCCACCAGCCAGAACATTCTGGGCACCGATGACACCTCGCGCGATGTGGCGGCGCGGGTGATCTATGGCTTCCGGCTGTCGGTGTTTTTCACAATCATCGTCACGGTGCTGACGTCGTTGATCGGCATCGCTGCTGGGGCTGTTCAGGGCTATTTTGGTGGCTGGGTGGACCTTGTCTTCCAACGCATATTGGAAATCTGGAGCTCGACGCCCTCGCTTTACGTGATCATCATCCTGTTCGCGATCCTGGGGCGAAGTTTCTGGCTTCTGGTCTTTGTGACCGTTCTGTTCGGCTGGCCCGCGCTGGTGGGCGTGGTGCGTGCCGAATTCCTGCGCGCCCGCAACTTCGAATATGTCCGCGCCGCACGCGCACTGGGCGTATCGAACCGGGTCATCATGTTTCGCCACGTGCTGCCCAACGCGATGGTCGCCACCCTGACCATGCTGCCGTTCATCATCACCGGCACGATCTCGACCCTTGCGACACTGGACTTCCTGGGCTTCGGGCTGCCGTCCTCGGCCCCGTCGCTGGGCGAATTGACCCGCCAGGCCAAGGCCAATCTGCAAGCGCCGTGGCTGGGCTTTACCGCCTTTTTGACCTTCTCGATCCTGTTGTCGCTGCTTGTCTTCATCTTCGAAGGCGTGCGCGACGCGTTCGACCCGCGAAAGACCTTCCAATGAGTGTGCTTCACGTCAAAGACCTGCATGTGGGCTTCCGTCAGGATGGCCAGCTTCACCCCGCCGTGCGCGGTGTCAGCTTCGAAGTCGGCAAAGGCGAAACCGTGGCTATCGTGGGCGAAAGCGGATCGGGCAAGTCCGTCACCGCGTTGTCCACGGTCTCGCTGCTGCCTGACAGCGCACAGGTCAGCGGCTCGATCACCTATGACGGGCGCGAGATGATCGGCGCCTCGCCATCCGAATTGCGCGAGGTGCGCGGCAACGATATCAGCTTCATCTTTCAGGAGCCGATGACATCGCTGAACCCGCTGCACACGATCGAAAAGCAGCTGACCGAGTCGATCGAACTGCACCAGGGCCTGACCGGCGACGCGGTGCGCGTCCGTATCCTTGAGCTTCTGAACAAGGTCGGCATTCGCGACGCGGAAACACGGTTGGCACATTATCCGCATCAACTGTCCGGCGGGCAGCGGCAGCGGGTGATGATCGCCATGGCGCTGGCCAATGGGCCGGAACTTCTGATCGCGGATGAACCGACCACGGCACTGGATGTGACCATTCAGGCGCAGATCCTTGATCTGCTGGCCGAGTTGAAGGACAGCGAGGGGATGAGCCTTCTGTTCATCACCCATGATCTTGGCATCGTGCGCAAGATTGCGGATCGGGTCTGCGTGATGAAGGACGGCGTGATCGTCGAGGAAGGCCCGACCGAGGCGCTTTTCGCCAATCCCCGCCACGATTACACCCGCAAACTAATCAATGCCGAGGCACAGGGCCGCCCTGACCCCGTGTCCAAAGACGCGCCCGAGATTGCAAGGACCAAGGACCTGCGCATCTGGTTCCCCATCCAACGGGGCCTGCTGCGCCGCACGGTCGGGCACGTGAAGGCGGTGAATGCCGCCAGCTTTTCGGTTCGGGCCGGGGAAACCGTGGGGATCGTCGGGGAAAGCGGATCGGGGAAGACAACGCTGGCGCTGGCAGTGATGCGGCTGATCAGCTCGGACGGGCCGGTGGTGTTTCTGGGCGAGGATATTCAGGGGCGCAAATCTCGCCAGTTGCAACCCTTGCGGCGTGACATGCAGATCGTGTTCCAAGACCCTTACGGGTCTCTCTCCCCGCGCATGACAGCCGAGGAAATCATCGCGGAAGGTCTGTCCGTTCACGGGCTTGAACCGGGTCGCGACCGGCGCGAGATGGTGTCGGAGATCATGCTGGAGGTCGGGTTGGACCCGACCACGATGGACCGTTACCCGCACGAGTTTTCCGGCGGTCAGCGCCAGCGCATCGCGATTGCGCGGGCGATGATCCTGCGACCCAAGCTGGTGGTTCTGGACGAACCGACATCGGCCTTGGACATGACCGTGCAGGTCCAGATCGTCGACCTGCTGCGCGCATTGCAACGCAAACACGGGCTGGCCTATCTGTTCATCTCGCACGATCTGCGCGTGGTGCGCGCCTTGTCACACAAGGTGCTGGTCATGCGCGCAGGCGACGTGGTGGAAAGCGGTCCGGCGGACCAGATTTTCGACAATCCGCAAACCGATTACACCCGCGCCCTGATGGCGGCGGCCTTCGATATCGAGGTCGTGGCGGGCGTATCGGAGTGATCCCGGTGCGGGCTCAGGACGGGCCCAGAACCTCGCAACGGGTGTTGCGCGCATTCAACCGGCGGCAGGCCAGGTCGGCCTGTTCTTCAGACATACCCACGAAATTGGCGTGCCAGCCGTTGGATTGACGAACAACCTTGCGCAGGGCCTCGTCCAGCGTGTCGATCTCTTTCAACGCGGTTTTCAGCAATGTGCGTTCGGCCTGATAGCGCGAGCCAAGCACCCCGACATTGATCGCCCAATGACGCCCGCCCGAGGTTGACATGCGGGTGACAACTTCAGGCTCCGCGTTGGCGTCAGGCTCGGGCTGAAGCGAGGCCAGAACAATTGCCGCCGGACGCGCGGGTGGGGCTGCCGCCGTGACCGGCGCTGCGGTCGCGGTTTCAACGACCGCCGGTGTTGCCGCAGCGGGCGCGGAGACTTCGGTGACGAAAGGTTGCGCGGTCGGTTTGACGGGCGGAGCGGCGGCGGCGGCCACAACGATTTCGGCGCTTTCGGCAGCGGGTTCTGCTGCTTCGGTGACGACTGGCGGTTCGGGTGTCGCTTCCGCCACCACCGGCGGCTCTTCCGTCGGGGTTTCGATCGCGGTGACGACAGCGTCCTTGATGCTTTCGGTCAGTGCCGCAAGCTGGGCCTGCGCTGCCGGGTCCTGCTTGATCGGGCGCGGCGTGGGGCGCGGGCTAAGCTTTACCGCCGTGATCAGGCGGATCGTCTTCCCGGCCCCGCCGGGCTCGTCCATGTCTGTATCCACGGCTGCATAGACCGGAAGCGCCGGCTTGCGCACCGGGGCACGGCTGGGTGCCCGGCGGAAGCCAAGGTCCATCAGCTCGGCAACCTTGGCATTACGCGATGCGGTGGACTGGCCACCGAACACGGTTGTGATGATCCGTTCGGACCCGCGTTCCGCCGAGGCGACAAGGTTGAACCCTGCCGCACGCGTATAGCCGGTCTTGATCCCGTCAGCGCCCTTGTAGCTGCTCAGAAAACGCCGGTTGGTGTTCGACACCGCCCGCATCCCCGCATCGGTCGTGATGCGCGAGAACAGGTTGTAATAGGCAGGATGGTCAAAAAACAGGTGACGCCCCAGCGTGGTCATGTCACGCGCGGTGGACAGGTGGCCGCTTTCGGTCAGGCCATGCGCATTCTTGAAATGGGTCCGGGTCATGCCCAGCGCTTTCGCGGTCCGGTTCATCCGACGGGCAAACGCCGCCTCAGACCCCTCGATCGCGATGCCGATGGCGGTTGCAGCATCGTTGGCCGACTTTACCGCGGCCGCCCGGATCAGGTATCGGAACTTGATCTTCTGCCCCGTGCGCAATCCCAGCTTGGACGGAGGTTCCGCCGAGGCTTTGCTGGTGATCGTCACCACCGTATCCGGGGAAATTTCGCCGCGCTTGATCGCTTCGAACGCGATGTACAGTGTCATCATCTTGGTCAGAGATGCCGGGTGAAGCTGCGTATCGGCATTTCGCGAGTGCAGCACCTCGCCGGTGCGCGCGTCGATCACCATCGCCGCATAGGGCGCGGCACGCGCACCCTTTGGCGCAAATTGCACGGCACAGATAATCACTGCAAGAAACAGCCCGAAACGGGCCCACTGCCACGGACGTAGTTGCACGTCGTCCACCTTTTCTGCCTCAATCGCCTGGATCTTTTTGTCCGGCTGATTTGTTTTTTTCAGCGTAACACGAAGTTTGCGCGCGAGAAAACACCTTATTTTCAAAGCGGTATTTCGTGGCTGATCAGACACGGGGCGCAGATGTGGTGGCTGGACCGGATACCGGTTCTATATATGGGATTCTGCTTAGCCGTTTGCAGTCAGGTTGCGCCTGATATTTTTTGAATAATCGCCCTGTCGTGTCAAAGGCTATCAGCGTCGAAACCAAATCTTGTGACTTTGCCAGCCATTTTATATGTGCCTTTTGCAAGACCCGGTGCCTTGCCTCTTTTCATTCGCGGCATCGACAATATATTCTGTGAGCCAAGCGGCCCAACCACATCTATCGGAGCAATGCCCAAATGGCCAAACAGCCCTTCATCTTGTCACAAGGCGATGGCGCCGACGACGGCGATGCAGGCCTTGCGGTTGTCACCAAACCGAAAACAAAACGCCCCCCGATGTACAAGGTGCTGATCCTGAACGACGACTTCACACCGATGGAGTTCGTCGTCATGGTGCTGGAGCGGTTCTTCGGAATGAGCCATGCACAGGCGTTCGAGCTGATGCTGACTGTCCACAAGAAAGGGTTGGCCGTCGTCGGTGTCTTTTCGCATGAAGTCGCTGAAACCAAGGTGACACAGGTGATGCACCTTGCGCGCAAGCACCAGCACCCGCTTCAGTGCACGATGGAAAAGGAGTAGCCGCACAAGCGGCCCCGCAATGTTTCACACAAGATTGTCCCTTGCCCTGCGCGACGGCGCCGTGTCGCTGCCGCAGGACGGTCCTGTTCTGGTAATCGGCCCCGGCGCCGGGCACGATCTGTCGGCGCTGCCCAAGGATCGGCTGACCGTCTACAGCCGCTTTTTTCCCGATCACGCCCACTGGGCGTCCCGCGGGTTCAAGACCGTTTCGACCCTGCCCGACAGCGGTTTCACCGCAGCAGTGGTCTGCGCCCCACGGTCCAAACCGCTGGCGCAGGCTTGGGTGGAAGCCGCCACCAGGGCCACCGATGGCGGGCTGGTGCTGCTGGACGGACAAAAGACCGATGGCATCGACAGCCTTCTGAAAGCCATCAGAAAGACCGCAAACCTGCTTGGAACCCTGTCCAAGGCCCATGGCAAACTGGTCTGGTTCGACCGTGCCGATGTCACCGATTGGGCCGCGACCGACACGCATCTTGACGGCGGCTTCACCACCCGCCCCGGCGTTTTTTCGGCCGATGGCATCGACAAGGGGTCTGCCGTTCTGGCCGCCGCCATGCCCGATAGCATCTCGGGGCGGGTGGCCGATCTGGGTGCGGGCTGGGGATATCTCGCGCACCATGTTCTTCAGCGGCCCGGTGTCACCACGCTTGACCTGATCGAAGCCGATCTGGTGGCGCTGGACTGTGCGAAACTGAACGTGGATGACCCGCGCGCCAGTTTCATCTGGACGGATGCAACACAATATCGCCCAGCACAGCCATATGACGTGATCATCTCGAACCCGCCATTTCACACCGGCCGCGCCGGGGACCCGAACCTCGGGCGGGCTTTCATCCGATCCGCTGCCGCAATGCTGACCCCATCAGGGCGTTTCGTCATGGTCGCCAACCGCCACCTGCCCTATGAAGACACGCTGGCCGAACAGTTCGGCACCGTCGAAGAACTGGGCGGCACGCCTGGGTTCAAGCTGCTCAGCGGCATAAAGCCCCGTCGCACACGGCGCTAGGATCAGCTAGGCTCACCGGGAATCAGGAGGCCCATATGTCCTTTTCCATCGCAGGCAAGACAGCCATCATCACAGGTGCTGCCAATGGCATCGGCTTGTCCATCGCCCGCCATTTCGCCGACAACGGTGCGAACGTCATCTGCGCCGACATCGACGAGGCCCGATTGCTGGACGAATGGGGTCCGAACCCCGACAGTGACACGGACGAGCCGTCGAACACGCGTATCTTCGCGGGCGACCTGCGCGAGAAACTGACCATCGCCAACCTGCTATCCGCCACCATCGACGCGTTCGAACGGGTGGATATATTGGTGAATGCCTCGCGCCAGGTCATGCTGACCGATCCGCTTGATGCCGATAACAGCGCGGTTCAGATGCTTCTGGACCAGAACCTGATGACCAGCCTGCGGCTGAGCCAACTGGTCGCCAAACGGATGATCCAACAGGGCGAAGAGCTTGGGGACGACGATCAGAACACGCCGCTTGGCGCCATCGTCAATCTTTCCTCGATTGCCGCCAACCGCACGCAACCGGGCCTGATGGCCTATTCGATTGCCAGCGCCGCGCTGGACCAGATGACCCGCTCATTGGCGGTTGCACTGGCCGCGCACCGCATCCGCGTAAACGCTGTGGCCTTTGGCTCGGTGATGAGCGCCAGCTTGCGCGACACCATCCGCGAAACCGGTGAAACGCGTGCGGATATCATCGAAGGCACGCCCCTGGGCCGGATCGCATCGGCAAACGAAGTGGCGGAAGCCGTACAGTTCCTGTCCTCCGAAGGGGCCGGGTTCATGACCGGCCATATCCTGACCGTCGATGGCGGGCGCAGCCTGCTGGACGCCGTCGGCAACCCGGCCCACTGATCGAAGTCACGCGGCGCAGGACGCAAGCGCCGCCTTGCGGTCCTTCAGGGTTTCCAGCTCGTTCTGCATGGCGCGATGTTCCTGATATGTGGGCAGGGTCGATGTCGGCTTGGGCGTCGTCGGCAGGCAGACGGATACGAACGGCACCACCCCTTTACAAAGCTTCAGCGGGTTGGCGACCCTGACAACTGTTGAACTGGTGCGATATCCGCGCGCCACCTGCCGTTCCAGCGCATTTATTTTCTGTGTGATCTGCGCATATTCCCTTGCGTCGCTTTCGGAACAACCGGCCTGTGGCAAGGCTTTGGCGGGTCCAGCCTGCGTCACCGGTGCCGTGGTGGTCTGGCACGCGGTCACAAGCACTGTCACGGCAGCAATGGGAAACAGGCGCATGGCCCCTCGTTCCTCGCGGCGAAACATCGGCATGGTCCGTATCATAGCAAAAACGCGGCTTTGCGGCAGGGGGAATTCCTGATAGCCCCTCCCCAGATGAAGACCACTCGGAAAGGCCTGCACATGACCGACATGATGGACGACCAGAAAACCCGCGCCAGTGCGTGGTTTCGTGACCTTCGCAACCAGATCGTCGCCGCGTTCGAAGGTCTTGAGGACACGCAGACCACCGGGCCTTTTGCCGATCAGCCCGCCGGACGGTTCGAGGTCAGCGAAACAACCCGCAGTTCGGACGATGGTGCCGATGCCGGCGGCGGGGTGATGAGCGTCATGCGCGGCGGGCGCGTGTTCGAAAAGGTTGGTGTCAACATTTCGACCGTCTATGGCACCTTGGGCAAATCAGCTCAGAAAGCCATGGCTGCCCGCGGCGTGCCGGGCATGGAGGACGATCCGCGTTTCTGGGCGTCGGGCATCAGCCTGGTTGCGCATATGCAGAACCCGCACACCCCCGCGGTTCACATGAACACCCGCATGTTCTGGACCCCGAACGCCTGGTGGTTCGGGGGTGGGGCCGACCTGAACCCCTGCATCGAATACGCCGAAGACACCACGCATTTCCACGGCCAGCTGGAAGCCGCCTGTCAGCGCCACGACATCAGCTACTACGACAAGTTCAAAGCCTGGGCCGATGAATATTTCTTTGTCCCCCACCGGGGCCGCGCGCGCGGGGTTGGCGGGATCTTCTATGACGACCTGAACACCGGCGACTGGGAGGCTGATTTTGCCTTCACCCAGGATGTGGGCCGTGCCTTCCTGCCTGCCTTTGTGCCGGTCACAGAGGCCCGTTGCGACACACCGTGGACGGATTCTGACAAGGACAAGCAGTTGATCCATCGCGGGCTTTATGCCGAATACAACCTTGTTTACGACCGCGGCACCAAGTTCGGCCTGACCACCGGGCATGATGCCAATGCCGTGTTGATGAGCCTTCCACCCCTTGCAAAATGGGTCTGACCCCGCGCTGTCGCGCATCGCTTGCCATGCGGTCCAGATAAGGGCAACCTGTTGGGAACGAAACGAAAGGTTTGCGCGTGACCTCATTCAAGCTTGATGATTTCCTTCCCTATCAGCTATCGGTGCTGTCCAGCCGGGTCAGCGCCGGTTTTTCCAGCCATTACCGAAAAGCCTATGGGATTTCAGTGTCGGAATGGCGCGTGGTCGCGCATCTCAGCCAGGCCGACAGCGTCAGTGTGCGCGAGATTCACGAGCGCGTGGACATGGACAAGCCGAAGGTCAGCCGTGCAGCATCGCGGCTTGAGGCAGCGGGTTACGTCACCAAAACGGTCAACCCGCAGGACCGGCGATTGATCGAACTGAGCCTGACCCCCAAGGGGCGCGAAATGATCGAGGTGCTGACCCCGATCGCACACGCCTATGAGGCGCAGTTGTCGGCGATGCTGGGCGACGACGATGCCGCATTTCGCCAGCGTGTCGGGGCGCTGATCGCAGCCCTTGGAACAGAGGACGAGGGCGACGACCCCGCCCTTGCGGACTAGGGCAGCGGTCTGACGGAGCGTCAGAGGCGACAAGAGCGAACAGATTATGCGATCCTGACCCTGAACCAATTCAACAGGGGGATTCTCATGTCCGACATCGTAATTCTTGGCGGCGCGCGCACGGCCATCGGCACCTTTGGGGGCAGCCTCGCCGCCACCCCGCCCAGCGCACTGGGCGCACATGTAACCCGCGAAGCGATGACCCGCGCGGGTGTCGACCCCGCGCAGATCGGACATGTTGCCTTCGGCCACGTCATCAACACCGAACCGCGCGACATGTATCTGTCGCGGGTCGCGATGATCGAAGCTGGCATTCCCGACACCACCCCCGCGATGAACGTGAACCGCCTGTGCGGGTCCGGGCTGCAGGCCGTGGTCTCGGTCGCGCAATCCCTGATGCTGGGCGATGCCGATTACGGGGTGGCCGGTGGTGCCGAAAGCATGAGCCGCGCGCCCTATATCCTGCCGCAAGCCCGGTGGGGACAGAAGATGGGCGACACCGGCGCGCAGGACATGATGCTGGGCGCGCTGAACTGCCCGTTCGGCACCGGGCATATGGGCGTGACCGCCGAAAATGTCGCGGCCGAGCATGGCGTCAGCCGCGCCGATCAGGATGCCTTCGCACTGGAAAGCCAGAACCGCGCCGCCGCCGCCATCGAAGCGGGGTATTTCGACAGCCAGATCGTACCGATCGAGGTCAAACAGCGCCGCGAAACGGTGGAATTTGTCCGTGACGAACATCCCAAACCGACCACAGCCGAAGCCCTGGCCGGTCTGCGCACCGTGTTCCAGAAAGACGGCACGGTGACGGCGGGCAATGCCTCGGGCATCAATGACGGGGCGGGCGCGCTGGTGCTGGCCCGTGCCGACGCCGCAGAAAAGGCCGGGTTGAAACCCATGGCGCGGATCATCGGCTATGGCCATGCAGGCGTGCGGCCCGAGGTGATGGGCATCGGCCCTGTGCCAGCGGTCGAAAACCTGTTGGCAAAAACCGGGCTGACCGTCGCGGATTTCGACGTGATCGAATCGAACGAAGCTTTCGCGGCGCAAGCGATTGCGGTGAACAAGGGGTTGGGGCTTGACCCCGCCCGCGTGAACCCGAACGGCGGCGCGATTGCGCTGGGGCATCCGGTGGGCGCAACCGGCGCGATCATCACGATCAAGGCGCTGTATGAACTGGAGCGGATCGGCGGTTCGAAAGCCCTGATCACCATGTGCATTGGCGGCGGTCAGGGTATCGCGCTGGCCATCGAACGCCTTTGAGGCAAGACTGAAACAGGCCCGGTCAATCGGCCGGGCCTTTTCTTATCTCCAGTCGAAGAAATCGTCACCGACACGCGACAGCAAATCCTCGGCCAGTTTGCGGCCAAGCGCCGGACCCTCCGCGATCGGCCCGGACACCTGATCCGATACGGCCTCGGACCCGTCGGTGCGCAGAATTTCCCCGCGCAGGGTCAGCATGTCGCCGTCAAGCGTGGCAAGCCCGGCAATCGGGGTCTCGCATGACCCGTCCAGCGCCGCAAGAAACGCCCGCTCGGCCGCCAGCCGCTGGCCGGTCTCAACGTCGTGGATGGCATCCAGCATCTCTTTCGCGCGCATGTCGTCGGCGCGGCGTTCGATGCCGATGGCCCCTTGGGCCACGGCATTCAGCATGTCATCTGTCGGGATCGGGGTTTTGGGCACATCCGTCATGCCCAGACGGTTCAGACCGGCCATGGCAAGAAACGTCGCCTCGGCCACGCCTTCATTCAGCTTTTTCAGACGGGTCTGGACGTTGCCGCGAAACTCGACAATTTGCAGGTCGGGGCGACTGTTCAACAGTTGCGCCTTGCGCCGCAGCGACGAGGTGCCGACCACCGCGCCCTGCGGCAATTCGCTGATCGCACTGTATTTGACCGACACGAAGGCATCACGCGTATCTTCGCGCGGCAGGTTGCAATCCAGCACCAGACCGTCAGGCTGTTCGACCGGCATGTCCTTCATCGAATGCACGGCAATGTCGATGCGCCCGTCCAGCATCGCCTCTTCGATTTCCTTGGTGAACAGACCCTTGTTACCGATCTCCTTCAACGGGCGATCCGCGTCGATCAGCGCGCGATCATCGCCGGTTGTATGGATCACCACGACCTCGAACGCCGCGTCGGGCAAGTCGAAGGCGGCCATCAGGCGACGGCGGGTTTCATACGCCTGCGCCAGCGCCAGCGGGCTGCCGCGTGTGCCGATCTTCAGGGGGGCGTCGGGGGTCGGATATTCATGTGTCATGCCCTTCGTTTACGCCGGAAGATCGAGGCTGTCCATGCCTGCGGCACGCCGCGCGCTTGACATCCTGTCGCGTGTGAGGGACCACGGCTCAAACGCAGTCAGAAAAGGCCCGCACCCATGACCCAGCAAAAAACCATTCTGCGCGCACTTGCGGGCGAAACCCTGCCCACGCCGCCGATCTGGATGATGCGTCAGGCGGGGCGTTACCTGCCGGAATACCGTGCCACGCGGGCCGAGGCCGGGGATTTTCTGAAGCTTTGTTACAACCCAGACCTGGCTGCCGAGGTCACGCTGCAGCCGATCCGGCGCTATGGGTTCGATGCCGCCATCCTGTTTGCCGACATTCTTCTGGTGCCACAGGCGCTTGGTGCGGATCTGTGGTTCGTCACCGGTGAAGGCCCGCGCCTGTCCACGATCACCAGCCAGGGCGATTTCGACAAGCTGGTGGGCAAGGATGACATCCACACGACCCTGAACCCGATTTACGAGACCGTGCGCATCCTGCGCCGCGAGTTGCCGGACGAAACCACCCTGATCGGTTTTGCGGGGATGCCATGGACGGTGGCAACCTATATGATCGCGGGGCAAGGCACCAAGGATCAGGGGCCTGCCCATGCGCTGAAGGCCGAGAACCGGCCGCTGTTTGACGCGGTAATGGATCGCCTGACCGAGGCCACCATCGAATACCTGTCCAAGCAGATCGACGCGGGCGCCGAAGTGGTCAAGCTGTTCGACAGCTGGGCGGGATCGCTGAACAGCGAGGACTTCCAGAGATACGCCGTCGAACCGGCCCGCGTGATCACACAAGCGTTGAAAAAGCGTCACCCCGGCATTCCGGTGATCGGCTTTCCGCGCGAAGCGGGGGACGGCTATATCGGCTTCGCCAAGGCCACCGGGGTGGATTGCGTGGCGCTGGACAACTCGGTCAGCCCGGACTGGGCGGCCAAACATGTGCAGATCGACGGATGCGTGCAAGGCAACCTGGCGTCGAGCCACATGGTCACGGGTGGGCAGGCGCTGGTCGATGAGACCCGCAAGGTGGTCGAGGCATTCCGAAACGGCCCGCATATTTTCAATTTGGGTCACGGGATCACGCCGGATGCGGACCCCGAGAACGTGCAGTTGATGATCGACACGGTGCGCGGCGGCTGAGGTCACAGGGGGCGCTGCCCCCGCGTGAAAGCCTGCGGCTTTCCCCCTCCCCCGGGATATTTTGGCCAGAAGAAGCGGGTGGGCTTGCCAAGTTGGCTGGCCCCGTGTCTTCTGCGCAGGTTGTCGAAAGGATGCCGGAATGCGGCTTGGTATTGCCACCCTGATCATCGCCTATGTGCTGAGCCAGTTTTATCGCGCCTTTCTGGCGGTGATGACGCCGGCACTGAAGGCCGATCTGGGGGCCACGCCCGAGGATCTGGCCCGCGCATCAGGGGCGTGGTTCCTGATCTTTGCGCTGATGCAGATCCCGGTGGGCTGGGGATTAGACCATATCGGGCCGCGCAAGGTGGCGGCGGGGTTGCTGGCCGTGGGCGGGGCTGGCGGGGCGGCCCTGTTCGCCATGGCAACCACACCGGACCACATCCTTTATGCGATGGGCCTGATCGGGATCGGCTGTTCGCCGGTGCTGATGGCAAGCTATTTCATCTTTGCCCGGATGTATTCGCCCGCCGTATTCGGCACGCTTGCCGGGATGGTGATCGGCATTGGATCGCTGGGCAATCTGGCGGGCGCGCTGCCTTTGGCGCTGGCGGTCGAGCAGTTCGGCTGGCGGGCCTGCCTTTGGGTTCTGGCGGCGGTCACGCTGGCGGTTGCCGCCCTGATCATGCTGGCGGTAGACAATCCGCCGAAGCTGGAACGCCACGAGGGCACACCGAAAGGGTCGGTTCTGGATCTTTTGAAGATGCCCGCGCTGTGGGCGATCTTTCCAATCATGTTCGTGAACTATGCGGCGGCGGCCGGGTTGCGCGGCAGTTGGGCGGGCCCGTATTTGCGCGATGTCTATGGATTGGGGACCACCGGCATTGGCTGGGCCACCATGGCGATTGCGCTGGCAATGGTGATCGGCAGTTTCGCCTATGGCCCGATGGACCGGATTTTCGGCACCCGCAAATGGGTGGTGTTTTCCGGCAATCTTCTGGCCACCGGTCTGGTGTTCCTGCTGTGGGCTGCCCCGGATGCCGGCGTCTGGCAGGTGTCCGTGACGATGGCGGCGATCGGATTGCTGGGGGCGAGTTATCCGCTGATCATGGCACATGCGCGCAGCTTCTTCCCGCCGCATCTGGTGGGTCGGGGGGTGACCTTGATGAACATGTTCGGGATTGGGGGCGTGGGGCTGTTTCAATACGCCTCGGCCAGTGTATTTCGATCCGCGCAAGGGCCGGATGTGGGGGTCACGGCCCCTTATCAGGCCGTGTTCCTGTTTTTCGCCGTGCCCGGATTGATCGGCTGTCTGCTGTATCTGCTGAGCGCCGATCGCACCGATTAAGCGCTTCTGCGCCGTCGGGGCCGCCGTCGTTTGGCCGGTGCGGCATCGGTGCGCGGCTTCGGCTGATTGGCCCCATGGGCACGGGGCTTGCGCCCACCGCCGCCCCCGGCACCACGACGCCCGCCACCGCCGCCTTGAGTGCGGGTCGGGCGCTTTTCTTCGGCGGGGCGGGTGCCCCCCAGGACCGGGATCTCGATCTTCATCAGTTTTTCGATGTCGCGCAGCAGCCCAAGCTCAACCCCCGAAACAAGAGAGATCGCATCGCCATCGGCGCCCGCACGTGCCGTTCGGCCAATGCGGTGGACGTAGTTGTCGGCCACTTCGGGCAGGTCGAAATTGTAGACATGGCTGACACCGGGAATATCAATGCCACGCGCGGCCACATCGGTGGCGACCAGCACGCGCGCCTCGCCCGAGCGGAACGCGGCCAGCGCCCGGTCGCGCTGCCCCTGGCTTTTGTTGCCATGGATCGACACCGCTGCGAAGCCTTCGGCAACCAGCTGCTTCTTCAACTTCTCGGCCCCATGCTTGGTGCGCGAAAACACCAGCGACAGCGCATCCTTGTCATGGCCCAGAAGGTCGATCAACAAGGCGATTTTTTCGTTGCGACCTGGCGCGAAATACAGCCCCTGCGTCACCTTGTCCGCGGCCTTGCCCGGCGGCGACACCTGCACCCTGGCGGGATCAGTCAGATAGGCACGCGACAGCTCCTCCATCTGTTTGGGCATCGTGGCGGAAAACAGCATGGTCTGGCGCGGAGTGCCCAGTTCGGGCGCAATCCGGCGCAGCGCATGAATGAACCCCATGTCGAGCATCTGGTCGGCCTCGTCGAGCACAAGGAAGGTCGCGGCATCCAGCCGGATGGCCTTGCGGTCCATCAGGTCGATCAGACGACCCGGAGTGGCGACCAAGATGTCAATGCCGGGCGCCAGCATGCTGATCTGTTTGTTGATCGACATGCCGCCGACAACGGTGCGCACCTTCAGATGCGTGCCCTGCACATAGGCGCGCAGGTTTTCGGCGATCTGGTTCACCAACTCGCGGGTCGGCGCAAGGATCAGCGCCTTGACCGATTTGGGTTGCCGCTTGTCATGGTTGCGCAAAAGCTGATGGATCAGGGGAAGCCCGAAGGCGGCGGTCTTGCCGGTGCCGGTTTGCGCCAGCCCCATCACATCACGGCCTTCAAGCACAAGCGGAATAGCCTTGATCTGGATCGGGGTCGGCGTTTGATAACCGGCGTCGGTCACGGTCGTGACCAGCTTCGGGTCAAGCCCGAGCTCTGCAAATTTTGTCATAATCGTCTTTCTGGCGCGCATAGCAGCACGCCGTTGTCACACGGGTCGGGGCTATCAGGCCCATCGCATCGGTTACGACCAACACTCGCGCCGGACCGATTGCCCACTGCGCCGACTGGCCGTCAGAACCCCGCGTGATTTGGGAACTTGTGGAAAGGGGCATATCGCCCGAACTCTGTCTGCCTCACTACTCTGGGGCGGGTCGCTCACGCGTCGACCGGACAGATCGTGCCCGTATCACAGCGAAAAGCGCACAAGTCAACGACAAAACATGGCAGATCGCGCGTATGACGCTTTCGCGCACGCGGCAATTGCGCTATGGACGCCCTCGGTCTGACCAGACTCACAAGGGGTTTGGCGGGACCGAATGACATATAGGAGGCCGTGATGGGCTATAAAATCGCTGTCGTTGGCGCCACGGGGAACGTGGGCCGCGAGATGCTGAATATTCTGGCAGAACGCCAGTTTCCTGTGGACGAGATTGTTGCGCTTGCGTCGCGCCGGTCGCTCGGCACCGAAGTCAGCTTTGGCGATACCACCCTGACCACCAAGGATCTGGACGCGTTCGATTTCGCGGGCTGGGACATCGCCCTGTTCGCCGTCGGGTCCGAGGCCACCAAGAAATACGCCCCCAAGGCCGCCGCCGCCGGGTGCGTCGTGATCGACAACTCGTCGCTTTACCGCTACGACCCGGACATTCCGTTGATCGTGCCCGAGGTGAACCCGCAGGCGATCCACGACTACAAGAACAAGAACATCATCGCGAACCCCAACTGCTCGACCGCGCAGATGGTGGTGGCGCTGAAGCCCCTGCATGACCGTGCCAAGATCAAGCGCGTCGTTGTGTCGACTTATCAGTCGGTGTCGGGATCGGGCAAAGACGCGATTGACGAGCTGTGGAACCAGACCAAGGGCATGTATGTGCCGGGGCAAGAGGTCGACCCCAAGGTCTATCCCAAGCAGATCGCCTTCAACGTGATCCCGCATATCGACGTGTTCATGGATTCGGGTGACACCAAGGAAGAATGGAAGATGGTCGCCGAGACCAAGAAGATCGTCGATCCGTCGATCAAGGTCACCGCGACCTGCGTGCGCGTGCCGGTGTTCGTCGGCCACTCGGAGTCGGTGAATGTCGAGACCGAGGAGTTTCTGGACGAGGATGAAGCCCGCGACATCCTGCGCGAAGCGCCAGGCATTCTGGTGGTCGATAAGCGCGAGAATGGCGGTTACGTCACCCCGGTCGAATGCGTGGGCGATTTCGCCACCTTCATCAGCCGCATCCGCCAGGACGTGACCATCGACAACGGGCTGAACTTCTGGTGCGTGTCGGACAACCTGCGCAAAGGTGCGGCCCTGAACGCGGTGCAGATCGCCGAACTGCTGGGCCGTGAGGTTCTGAAAAAGGGCTGATCCCCGATCATATCAATGCAAAGCCCCCGCACTGCCGGGGGCTTTTTGGTTTCACAAGACGCCTGACGCGTTTCAAGACCAAGCTGGATCACAGCTTCAGCTTGGGATGTCGGCCAGCCAACTGTCCACCTCGGCGCCCAACGCCGTCCAGTCCGTGTATTCGTGGTCGATGCTCAGATCCTTTTCGGGATCTTTTTGCGCAATGACCCGACGCATCACGAAGCGGCGAACCATGTCGTATTCCGACGGCTTGTAAGCCCCGGCAACCTGCACAAGCCGATCCGGGGACCAGCCTGTCGCTGCCTTGAATTCGTCCGAGATACGATCCAGCCCGCGCCAGTCCTCGGCATCGTGGCCCGCTGCCGCCAGCGATACCGACAGGAACAAGGTTCGAAGATTTACAAGCTGTTTTGCAGATTTGTGGGCAAACTCCGTCACTTCTGACTGGTAATGGCCCAGATGAACAGAGGCCGCCAGAATGACGCCGTCAAATCGCCCCAGCTTGACATCGCCAATTGCCGACAGCGGCACAAGTTCCACTGTGTGGCCCTGGTCAAACAGCCGGTCCGCAACCCAGCGTGCGATCTTTCTGGTTTGCCCTTCCGTGGTCGCATAGGCGGTCAGGATTTTCATGTGTTCCTCCTTTTCCATGCCAGGGCGCGAACACCTGCACCATATCGCAGATACGCCGCGCCCGCATCGTCAGAAACCCACAAGCATAAGCATCGCGCCATGATGCGCGTCAAAATCGAGTTGTTTCGAGCG
>JAUHWP010000001.1 GCA_030424645.1 Alphaproteobacteria bacterium | reverse complement strand
AGTCGCTGCATGTGGGTCACCTGATGAACATCATGGTGCTGCGCTGGCTGCAAAAATGCGGCCACAAGCCGATCACCCTGATGGGTGGGGGCACCACCAAGGTTGGCGACCCGTCGTTTCGGTCGGACGAGCGGCCCCTGCTGGGACCGGAACAGATCGAGGCCAACATCGCCGGGATGCAGCAGGTCTTTGCCAAGTTCCTGCACTACGGCGACGGTGACACCGACGCGATCATGTTGAACAACGCCGAATGGCTGGATGATCTGAACTACCTCGATTTCCTGCGCGATATCGGGCGGCATTTCTCGGTCAACCGGATGCTGAGTTTCGAAAGCGTGAAGTCGCGGCTGGATCGCGAGCAGAGCCTCAGCTTCCTTGAATTCAACTACATGATCCTGCAAGCCTATGATTTCCTTGAGCTGAATCGCCGCTATGGCTGCCTGTTGCAGATGGGCGGGTCGGACCAATGGGGCAATATCGTCAACGGGATCGACCTGACACGCCGGGTGCTGGACACCGAGATTTATGGATTGACGACGCCGCTTCTGACCACCTCGGACGGGCGCAAGATGGGCAAAAGCCAGGGGGGTGCGATCTGGCTGAACGGCGATATGCTGTCGCCTTACGAGTTCTGGCAGTTCTGGCGCAACACCACGGATGCCGACACCGGCAAGTTCCTGAAAATCTTCACGGAATTACCGGTCGAAGAATGCAACCGTCTGGGCGCGCTGGAAGGGGCCGAGATCAACGAAGCGAAGATCATTCTGGCCAACGAGGTCACGACCCTTCTGCATGGCGCAGACGCCGCCCGCGCCGCCGAGGCGACCGCGCGGGAAGTGTTCGAGAAAGGGGGCGCGGGCGATGACCTGCCAACCCTGACCCTGAGCGCCGGCGATCTGGGTGACGGCATGTCAATCGTGCAATTGTTCGTCAAATCCGGTCTGGCCAAGTCCGGCAAGGACGCAAAGCGCCTGATCTCGGAACACGGGGCCAAGGTGAATGACGAAGCCCTGACCGATGCGGGAAGGATGGTGGTGGCAGCCGATCTGGATCAGCCGATGAAACTGTCGGCGGGCAAGAAGCGTCACGCGCTGGTCGTGCTGGCGGGCTGATCCCACCCCTGTCGGCCCGTCTGTCCCGCGCAATGGGTCGCGCGCCGTGCCCGGACGCCCCCGGCCACGGCGCGGAAAGATTTCGCGTTTTGGTACCGATATGATATTCTGGCCCCGGTCGGGTCCAAGACAGGACCGGGACCGGGGGAAGAATGTCGATGCTGCGAAAGCTCATGGCCCGATGGTTCGGGGTGGTTCTGCTTGGTCTGTCTGCGATTGCATCCGGCGCAACTGCCACGGCACAAGATCGCATCAAAGAGCCGTTTCAACATACCTATGCCGCAGCCCGAACCGCGCCCGCAATCGCCGTGGATGGCGGTTGGCGTACGGTTCGGGTGGAATATTGGAGCAAGGCGGTTTTTTCCTTTACCTACAACATCGACAAGGAGGTCTGCCAGTTCCTGATCTGGCTGTCCGATGCCGAGGATGATTTTCCCAACAAGATCATCGACTATGATTGCGATGGCACGGCTGACAGGATCAAAACCTTCGCGGACAAGGAGTTTCAGAACCGCCCGCTGAACGATTTCGAAACCCGCGTCTATGCCTATTTCCTGCCCCGCGCTGCCGCGAGTTTCAAGGCAGCAAGCCTGATCAAGTCCTTCAATCCGCAACCGAAACTGGCGCTGGTGCCCGATGCCGGGATCATGGTCGAGAACCGCGAGATGATGCAGGAAATCGCCAATGCCGCAACAAACAGTTCCCTGATGGGCAACCCTACAACTTCGGATGCTCTGAACCCGAACGACCGGGTGTTCAAGATCTTCGTCAACAACGGGGCCGATGACGGCGGTGCGACGCTTAGCTTCTTTGCGGAAAAGACAACGGGTGGGTCACTACGATCTTGTTCCGTCAAATACGAAGATCCGACCAATGACGTGATGTTCCTGGACCGGGCTTGTGACAGCATTTTCGAATATGCGTCCGAGAACGGCAAGGGACGGAAACTGGCCATTGCGGGGATGGAAGGCGTGATCAAGGGTGTATTGATGGATGTCGCGCGTTTTGCACGGGTCGCGAACGAGTATTTCAGCCTGAACTGACCCGGCCCGCGCGGGCTTTCGGTGGCTCACGCTGTGAGCCTGAGGGGCGCTGCCGCTTTGCGCCAAATCGTGGATTTGGCTCTACCCCGGGATATTTCAGGCCAGAAGAAGACGGGTGTCGTCGCGATGAATTGCTGTTTTGCGGACTGGCCGCTACGGTATCGTGAAAAGACAGGATGCACGAGCGATGACCCCCTTCAACCCCAACCTTGCCGCCACCTTCCCGCCCCCGGTTATGGAGGCCCGGCGATGGGTCGACGGCAAGACTTTCACGGCGGCGAAACCGTTGATCAATGTCAGCCAGGCCGCCCCGGTCGATCCGCCACCAGATGAGATGCGACAGGCCATGGCCGACACGGTCCTGCACCAGCCCGAGGTGCATCTTTATGGGCCGGATCTGGGGTTGCCGGCGCTGCGATCCGAGCTGGCGGTCAACATGACACGGCATTATGGCGGGCATATCGGGGCAGAGAACGTCGCGATCACGTCCGGCTGCAACCAGGCCTTTTGCGCGGCCATCGCCACGCTGGCCGCACCGGGGGACGAGGTTATTTTGCCGACGCCTTGGTATTTCAATCATAAAATGTGGCTCGATATGTCGGGGATCACGGCGGTGCCGCTGGCCACCGGGGCGGACATGGTCCCGGATACGGCGGCCGCCGAGGCGCTGATCGGGCCGCGGACCCGTGCGATTGTTCTGGTTACTCCGAACAACCCGACAGGGGTCGCCTATCCGCCGTCGGTGATTGCCGCATTCCGCGATCTTGCGCGCCGCCACGGCATTGCGTTGATCATCGACGAGACCTATCGCGATTTTCATGCCCGACCCGGCGCACCACACGAGCTGTTCACCGACCCGGACTGGCAGGACACGGTGATCCATCTTTACAGTTTCTCGAAATCCTATCGGTTGACCGGGCATCGTGTCGGCGCGATGGCCAGTTCGGTCGCACGATTGGCCGAGGTCGAGAAGTTTCTGGACACGGTCACAATCTGCGCCGCGCAGCTTGGTCAACATGCCGCCCTGTGGGGGCTGCGCAATCTGGACAACTGGCTGGCGGGCGAGCGCGAGAAGATCCTGTCGCGGGCCGCTGCCATGCGCGAGGGGTTCGCGCCGCTGGCCGATCAGGGATGGCGGTTATTGGGCTGCGGCGCTTATTTTGCCTATCTGGAGCATCCGTTCGACATGTCGGCGGATGATCTGGCGCAGGCGCTGGTGGACCAGAGCGCCATCCTCGCCCTGCCCGGCACGATGTTCACGCCAGAGGATGATCCAACCGGGGTCCGCCAGTTGCGCGTGGCCTTCGCAAATATTGATGAAACCGGCATTGCCGAAGTGCAGAACAGGTTGGCCGCCTTCACACCCTGAGCGCGATGTTTCAACAGATATTGGCATTCCCGGCTGGCTCACCTAAAACCCAAGCAAACAGGTGGTAAAAGGAACACGCGTATGGCAACCGGCAAGACATCCCGCACCTTCGGCTGGATCCTGATGGGTCTGGTGATGGTGGGGCTCGTGGGTTTTGGCTCGACCAATTTCGGCGGCTCGGTCCGGTCGGTGGCGACCGTGGGCGACACCGAGGTGGACGCCAACCGGTATCTGCGCGAACTGCAATCTGAAATGAACGCCTTTCAGGCCGAAACCGGGCAGCGCCTGACCATGGAAATGGCCCGTGGCATCGGCCTGGATCAGCAGGTTCTGGCGCGGGTGATCGCCACCGCAGCGCTGGAAGATGAAACCGCGCGGCTTGGCATCTCGGTCGGCGACACGCAATTGCGCGACCGTATCGTGGACATCCCTGCCTTCAAAGGCGTCGATGGCAAATTTGACCGAGAGGGATACACCTTCGCGCTGGAACAATCGGGGCTGACGGCGTCCGAGTTTGAAAAAAGCCTGCGGGACGAGGTGAGCCGCCAGATCCTGCAAGCGGCTGTGGTGAACGGGGTGGCGACCCAACCCAGCTATGTCGACACGCTTTATGGCTATGCGCGCGAGACACGGGATTTCACCTGGGCAGCGTTGGGCGTGGATCGGCTGACCGCCCCGGTTCCGACCCCGACCGAGGACGAGTTGACCGCCTATTACGACGCCCACCCCCAGGATTTCACCCTGCCGGAAACCAAGGTCATCACCTATGCGTGGATGAACCCCGAGGATGTCATCCCGACGATCACCGTCGACGAGGCACAGATCCGCGCGCTTTATGATGATCGGGCCTCGGAATACCTGGTGCCAGAGCGCCGGATGGTGGAGCGATTGGTGTTCAACACCACCGAGGAAGCCCAGACCGCTGCCGACGCGATTGCAGCGGGCGAGAAGACATTCGAAGACCTTGTGGCCGAGCGCAATCTGCAATTGTCCGATATTGATCTGGGCGATGTTCCGAAAGATGACCTTGGCGCGGCGGGTGACGCGGTTTTTGCGCTGACCGAACCCGGCGTGGCCGGTCCGCTCGACAGCGATCTTGGCCCTGCCCTGTTTCGCATGAACGCCATTCTGGAAGCCCGCGAAACCAGCTTCGAGGACGCGCGCGAGGAATTGCACGGCGAACTGGCGGCCGATGCGGCACGCCGATTGATCGGCGATATGGTGACCGAGTTGGACGACCAGATGGCGGGTGGCGCCACGATTGAAGAGATCGCGAAAAGCCACAATATGCAGTTGGGCACGCTGAACTGGACCGCCGGCGACAGCACGGGCATTGCCGCCTATGACGCCTTCCGCGAGGCCGCACAGGCGGTCACCACCGACGACTTCCCCGAGATCACGCTTCTGGAAGACGGTGGCGTCTTTGCCATGCGGCTGGACGAGCTTCAGGCCCCGCGCCTGCAAGAGCAGACGGAAGTGGCAGACGCGGTGCGCGCGGGATGGGAGGCCGAGAAACGGCTGACCCTGCTGGCCGAAGAGGCCCAGGGCCTGATCCCTGAGCTTGAGGGCGAAGAGACCTTGTCGTCGCTCGGTCTGACCGAAGTGATTGAAGAGGGACAGACCCGCGAAGCGTTTGTCGAAGGCACACCGCCGAACTTCATGTCCGATGTCTTTGCGATGGAACCGGGTAACTGGCAGGTTCTGCGCGGGGCCGACAGCGTGGTTCTGGTGCGGCTGGATGCCATCCATGCTGCCGACCAGGACAGCGACGAGGCACAAGCACTGAAAGCCAGCTTTGCCGCCGGCACCGCGCAGGAAATCGCGCTGGACATCGAAAACGCCTTTGCCCGCGCTGTGCAGGCCCGGGCCGGGATCGAGCTGAACCGCGCCGTCATCAACGCGGTGAACGCGCAGTTCCAGTGACCCGCAGCCAAGCGACCGGAAAGGACATCTGATGGCTCTGACACCCTCGTTCGAGGATTTCGAAGCCGGTTGGAATGCCGGACAGAACCAGGTGGTTTACACCCGCCTGGCCGCCGATCTGGACACGCCGGTCAGCCTGATGCTGAAACTGACCGAAGCCCGGCGCGACAGTTTCATGCTGGAAAGCGTGACCGGTGGCGAGGTGCGCGGGCGATATTCCATTGTCGGCATGAAGCCTGACCTGATCTGGGAATGTCAGGGGGATCGGGCGCGGATCAACCGACAGGCGCGATTTGACGCCGACGCGTTCGAGGATATGCCCGGCAACCCGCTGGACGCTTTCCGCGCGGTGCTGGCGGAAAGCCGGATCGATCTGCCTGCCGACCTGCCCGCGGCCTCGGCCGGTCTGTTCGGTTATCTGGGTTACGACATGATCCGGCTGGTCGAACACCTGCCCGACGTGAACCCCGATCCGCTGGGCCTGCCCGACGCGATGATGATGCGCCCATCGGTGGTGGCGGTTCTGGACGGGGTGAAGGGCGACGTGACGCTGGTCTCGCCCGCCTTTGTCGACAGCGGGCTGACGGCCAAGGCGGCCTATGCGCAGGCCGCAGAGCGGGTGATGGATGCGCTGCGCGATCTGGAGCGCGCCGCCCCGTCGGAAACCCGCGATCTGGGCGAAGCGCGCGCCCTGGGACCGCTGGTTTCGAACTTTTCCAAGCCCAATTACCTGGCGGCGGTGGAAACCGCCAAGGAATACATCAGGGCGGGCGACATCTTCCAGGTGGTGCCCAGCCAGCGCTGGACGCAGAACTTTCCGCTGCCGCCCTTTGCGCTTTACCGCAGCCTGCGGCGCACCAACCCGTCGCCTTTCATGTTCTATTTCAATTTCGGCGGTTTCCAGGTGGTGGGTGCCTCGCCCGAGATATTGGTGCGCGTCTTCGACCGCGAAGTGACGATCCGCCCGATTGCGGGCACCCGCCCCCGTGGTGCGACGCCAGAGGAAGACAGGGCTTTTGAGGCGGACCTGCTGGCCGATCAGAAGGAACTGGCCGAGCACCTGATGCTTCTGGACCTTGGGCGCAACGATGTGGGGCGCGTGGCCAGGATCGGCACGGTGCGCCCGACCGAGGAATTCATCATCGAACGCTACAGTCATGTGATGCATATCGTGTCCAACGTGGTGGGCGAGTTGCACGAGGATCAGGACGCCCTGTCGGCCTTTTTCGCCGGGATGCCCGCAGGCACCGTATCCGGTGCCCCCAAGGTGCGCGCGATGGAGATCATCGACGAACTGGAGCCGGAGAAACGCGGCGTCTATGGCGGCGGTGTCGGCTATTTCAGTGCCGGAGGGGACATGGACATGTGCATTGCTTTGCGCACCGCCGTGGTGAAGGATGAAAAGCTGTATATTCAGGCAGGTGGTGGCGTTGTCTATGACAGCGACCCCGAGGCGGAATACGAGGAAACGGTGAACAAATCGAAGGCCATTCGGCGCGCGGCCGAGGATGCGGCGATGTTCACACGGGGCGGCAACGGGTAAAGGGGCGTTGCCCCTCGGCCTTGCGGCCTCACCCCAGGATATTTTGGGCCAGAAGAAGCCGGGATCAGTTGCCCAACATCCATGTGCCGTCGGGCCAGAAGGCGTGGAAGGCAAAGGCGAACAGCACGTCATGGGGCACATCGCGACCCTGAGCATCCCGCACGCGGATGGTGCCGACATCGCGCCCTTTCGCAATTCGCGCCGTGTCCAGAGCAGAGGCCTGACCGGAGGTCCAGCTGAGCGTCAGCCCGGCTTCCTGGATGCCTTGATTGCTGGACAGGCGCGAAACGGGCCACGCACGTTCACCAACACGAACGACACGGGCCAAGGCGGGTACACCGTGAGGGGGGTCTTCGCCTGAAAAGAAAGGGTATGGGCGGGTGCGGCTGTCATAGCCCGCATACGGGTTCTGACCATAGGGGCGTTGGGCCATAGGCTGATCCATGACCAGCCCTTCGGGGTTGCGGGCGGCAAACTCGGCCCAGCTTTCCATCCAGGCCGGAAGCTGTTTCAGATGCGCCCCCGTGTGTGTTCCAACGATCCCTTCGCCAATGGCCTGCTGCCACCAGCTTTCCGTTTCCACGTCATACATCACCATATCGGAGTTTCTGAGCTTGCCCGTCACGCCGAAGGTCAGCGCCCGACCGGCCACGCGGCGGTCGAAGACCAGGCCGGAATTGCACAAGGGGCAGAAGGTGACGGCCACGGGTGTGCCCCCCACGCGGTCATTCACGATCTCGTGCCAAGTCAGATAGCGCAGCGGATAGGCACGGGGTGCTTCCCCCGCCACCTCAAGCGTGATGACGGGTTCGCGCGCGCCCAGGCGGGTTTCATCGCCCACCGGGATGAACGCCGGGTCGGTCAGTGCCGGGATGCCGTCGCGACCGGGACCGCCGGACAGGATTTCGGACCAGTGATCGACAGTGGTTCGGGTGAAATCGGTTTCGGGAAACTCGGTAACCCAGTCCGTCGGGTCGGCCCGCACCTCATGCACCCACAGCCCGAGCGTGATCGCGAGCATTGTGAGGAAGATACGCATGGGGCCTCTCCTTCCTGAGCTGTCATGTATTATCCTGACAGAGAAAGAAGAGGCCCCATAGCCCCCTTCACAGGGGTTTGAGCGATCGTGCGCAGCGGGTTACTGGATCACCCGCGCCGCCGTGATGACATCCGGCTGGCTGGTGACCGCACCGTTCTGCCCTTCGCCACGTTTGATGGCATGCACCACATCCATGCCTTCGGTCACATGCCCGACGACGGTGTACTTGCCGTCAAGGAAAGGACCGGGCGCGAACATGATGAAGAACTGGCTGTTGGCCGAGTTGGGGCTTTGCGCCCGCGCCATGCCCACGGTGCCTTCAATGAAGGGTTCGTCCGAGAACTCGGCAGGCAGGTCGGGATAGCTGGAGCCTCCCATGCCCGCGCGGCTGGCATCGCTGGTGTCGACGCGGCCAAACTCCACATCGCCGGTCTGGGCCATGAACCCGTCGATCACGCGGTGAAACACCACGTCGTCATATGCCCCTTCGCTGGCCAGCTGGGCGATCCGTTCCACATGTTTCGGGGCCAGATCGGGGCGCAGGGTGATAACCACGTTGCCCTGAGCCTGCCCGGTAATGGACAGTTCCAGCTTCGGCGCGTCGCCCAAGGCCGTCAGGTCGACCTCGGCCGGTTCGCGGGGCCAGAGCGTATAGATCGCGTAGCCCACGACCATTGCCACACCCGCCAGAAAGGCGACCCAGAAGGTCGCCTTGTCACGTTTGCCATAGCCGTCAGACATCTGCCGCAACCTTGACCGAGATCATCGTATCGGGGTCTGCGGGCGGCTCGCCGCGGGTGATGGCATCGACATGTTCCATGCCCGACGTGACACGGCCATAGACGGTGTATTGCCCGTTCAGGAAGTGGTTATCCTTGAAGTTGATGAAAAACTGGCTGTTGGCCGAGTTGGGGTTCTGCGACCGCGCCGCGCCCAGCGTGCCACGGTCATGCGGCAGTTTGGAAAACTCGGCAGGCAGGTCCGGCAGGGACGAACCGCCCGTGCCTGCATGGCGCAGGGTCATCGGGTCCTTCCCGTTTGCCACGTCACCGGTCTGCGCCATGAAGCCGTCGATCACGCGGTGAAACACAACGCCGTCATATTCGCCGGCGCGCGCCAGTTCCTTCATCCGCTCGCTGTGCTTGGGCGCCACGTCGGGCAAAAGTTCGATCACCACGGTGCCGCCTTTCAGCTCTATCAGGATGGTGTTTTCGGGATCTTTGTAATCGGCCATCGGGGCCTCCTTCCGGTTTGTCTGTTGGGTCTGCATTCGCGGGTCAACCTATGCCCCTGCACGGCAAGATGAAAGAGGCGTCAGGCGCATTTTCATCACCAGACCCGTTGACCCCGCCCCGCTTTTGATGTGCAACTGCCACAAGCTGATGGAGAGACAGATGGCCTGGAAAACACTCGACGACATGGACCTGGATGGCAAGGTGGTGCTGACCCGCGTGGATATCAACGTGCCGATCGAGGATGGCAAGGTCACGGATGACACGCGCATCCAGCGTATCCTGCCGACATTGCGCGATATTCTGGCCGCTGGCGGCAAGCCTGTCTTGCTGGCGCATTTCGGACGACCCAAAGGACAACGCGTGCCGGACATGTCCCTGTCTGTGGTGCGCCCGGCGCTTGAAGCAGCCCTGGGCAGCCCGGTCAGGTTTGCCGAGGATTGCATCGGCGGCCCCGCGAAGAAAGCCGTGGCGGCGTTGCAGGCCGGAGAGGTCCTGTTGCTGGAAAACACCCGGTTTCATGAGGGCGAGACAAAGAACGACAACCTTTTCGCGGCGTCATTGGCCGCGCTTGGGAACATCTATTGCAACGACGCGTTTTCGGCCGCGCACCGCGCCCATGCCTCGACCGAGGCGCTGGCGCATTTGCTGCCCTCTTGTGCCGGTCGGCTGATGGAAGCCGAATTGTCTGCACTGGAAGCCGCACTGGGCAATCCCGAACGACCGCTGGTGGCGGTGGTCGGCGGGGCGAAAGTGTCCACCAAGCTTGATTTGCTGGGCAACCTGGTGGGCAAGGTGAACCAGTTGATCATCGGCGGGGGCATGGCCAACACCTTCCTGGCCGCGCAGGGCATCGACGTGGGCAAATCGCTGGCCGAACACGACATGGCCGACACCGCGCGCGAAATCATGGCGAAAGCCGGGGATGAGGGGTGCGAGATCGTGCTGCCATCGGACGTTGTGGTGGCGCGTGAGTTTGCGGCAGGGGCGGCAAATGAAACGGTTGCCGCCGATGCCTGCCCTGCCGACGCGATGATCCTCGATGCCGGGCCAGACACCGTGGCGCGTATTTCCGAGATTTTCGAGGCTGCCCAGACGCTGATCTGGAACGGCCCGCTGGGTGCCTTCGAGATCGAGCCTTTCGACGCCGCCACCAATGCCGCGGCCCGTAAGGCGGGCGCGTTGTCTGCTGCGGGTCGGCTGGTGTCGGTTGCCGGCGGCGGCGATACGGTCGCCGCGCTGAACAAGGCCGGGGTGGCCGGCGATTTCACCTATATCTCGACCGCCGGCGGTGCGTTTCTGGAATGGATGGAGGGCAAGGACCTGCCCGGCGTAGCGGCGCTTTCAGACTAACCAACTGATATAAAACCATTTAGAAACCCCGCACCGTTATCGGAAGCGGGGTTTTCTTTTGGTTGATTTCCATGGTTGACTATTTCCTGAGTGTTTTAGTAAGTTATGGATATCAGCCAGTTGCACCCGCGACCAGCCGGAGAACCACGGGCAAAATTGCCACCCGACAGGAGCGCGACAATGACATCCCCATTCGAAGGCCCGCAACTGGCCAGAACCGACATTCCATCCCCACTGCCCATCCTGCCCGGCCTGCGTTCGCTGGCCACCTGGATCGAGACCTGCTTTGAAGGAGACAGAACATGACCGCCCCCCTGCCCAGCTCGGCGTTTGACACGGCAAGCCAGACGACACCGCCCAAGCATGATGCGCTGGACCTGACCGGATATGGCAAGAAGGCGCAGATCGTGCTGAACGACATGGTCTATACTCTGACCATCACGCGGGCGGGCAAGCTGATCCTGACGAAATAATCATGCAGCGGCGCGCGTCTGGTTGCGATCCCGCCGACTTATTCCCCGTGCGCCAAAGCCGGGGGCAAGACCCACGACCGTTTCATCCGTCTTGCCCCCACCCTATACGATCTTGCATTCTTCTGCGCTACGTTAGCGCCAGCACAATTGCATGGGTAGGGCCTCTCCCCTAGAACAGGGGAAACTCAGCAGATTGAGACAGGACCGACATGCCAAACCAAGCACAAATGGATAAGATCAAAGCCGGACAGGGCTTCATTGCCGCACTTGACCAGTCAGGCGGGTCGACCCCAAAGGCGCTGCGCCTTTACGGGATCGACGAAGACACCTACTCGGGCGAGGCCGAGATGTTCGACCTGATCCATGCCATGCGGTCGCGGATCGCCCAGGCCCCGGCCTTCACCGGTGACAAGGTGGTCGGTGCGATCCTGTTCGAAATGACCATGGATCGCGAAATCGCCGGAAAGCCCACCGCCACATACATGTGGGAAGACCGCGGCGTGGTGCCCTTCCTGAAGGTCGACAAAGGTCTGGCGGACGAGGAAAACGGCGCGCAGCTGATGAAGCCGATGCCGGAACTGGACGCCTTGTGCGACCGTGCGGTGAAGGCGGGTGTGTTCGGGACCAAGATGCGGTCGGTCATCAACGCGGCCAATGCGGACGGCATCAAGGCCAACGTGGCGCAGCAGTTCGACGTTGCCAGGCAGATCATGGCGCACGGGCTGGTGCCGATCATCGAACCCGAGGTCAACATCTCGATCCCCGACAAGGCGGCGGCGGAAGACATCTTGCTGGCTGAACTGCAAGCGCAACTGGATGCGCTGTCGGACGATCAGACCGTGATGTTGAAACTGACCCTGCCCGAGACCCCGAACCATTATAAGGCTTTGGTGGACCATCCACGTATCGCGGCGGTCGTGGCATTGTCGGGCGGGTACAGCCGCGCCGAAGCCAATGACCGGCTGAGCCAGAACGCCGGCATGATCGCCAGCTTCTCGCGCGCCCTGACCGAAGGTCTGTCGGCGCAGCAATCCGACGACGCATTCAACGCAACCATCGCCGATACGATCGACAGCATCTATCGGGCGTCGATCGCTGGCTGACTGCAACTTACAGGTGGCCTGCGGCTTCCATCCGCAGGCCGTTAAACCCTGTATGCCCGTAGCCATCCGTCAGAGTTTTTTCGCACAGCGATTCGATTTGGGATTCACAACGCGAATCACCTGTGCGATAGTGCCCGTGCACCATCCGAAAAGAGATGGGCAAGAGGCAGTACATACAGACGGGAAACCTATGGGCGCACCTCGTGCACAAGCTGGTTTTGGTGGGGCGATCTACTTCGTGGTGATCGTGGGCCTTGGCCTTTACTTCACCTTTGCCAGCGTGCAGGGCGATTTCGGCCTGTTCCGTCGCGTCCAGATCGAGGCTGAGACGCAAGCGCTTATGAAAGAGCGTGATGCGCTCTCGGCCGAGATTGCCGCCCTGTCCAACAAGACCCACCGCCTGTCCGACGGCTATCTGGATCTGGACCTGCTGGATGAGCAAGCCCGGTCGGTCTTGGGCATGGTGCGCGCGGACGAGGTTGTGCTGCGCTGATCCCTGTCGACCAAGCGACCTTACTTTCTGGATTATCTTTCGAAATTACAGGACTTTACCGCCATGCGCCTGGCGCAAGGCGGACACCCTGTCCCCACGTCAAGTTTTTATCGACCTGAAAGCGCAACTTCTGTATAAGATAGTTTAATACTAAACTACCGCCTAAGCACTTGTTGACGCCAGGAGGAGGACGCCATATGGCAGCCCGGAAAAGCGCGCCGAAAAAGCCCGCAAAATCAAACACATCCAAAGAAGAGCTTCTGAATCACTATCGCGAGATGTTGCTGATCCGTCGATTCGAAGAAAAGGCCGGACAGCTGTATGGCATGGGGCTGATCGGCGGGTTCTGTCACCTGTATATCGGTCAGGAGGCGGTCGTTGTCGGGCTGGAAGCGGCTGCAAAAGAGGGCGACAAGCGTCTGACATCCTATCGCGATCACGGCCACATGCTGGCCTGTGGGATGGACCCGAAGGGCGTGATGGCCGAACTGACGGGCCGCGAAGGCGGGTATTCCAAGGGCAAGGGTGGGTCGATGCACATGTTTTCGACCGAAAAGCATTTCTATGGCGGTCACGGCATCGTGGGCGCGCAGGTGCCGATTGGCACCGGGTTGGCGTTTGCCGACAAATATCTGGACAACGGCGGCGTGACCTTCACCTATTTCGGGGACGGTGCGGCCAACCAGGGTCAGGTTTACGAAAGTTTCAACATGGCGTCGCTGTGGCAATTGCCGGTGATCTATGTGGTTGAAAACAACCAGTATGCGATGGGCACTTCACTGCAACGCTCCAGTTCCACCCCCGACATCTATACCCGTGGCGAGGCCTTCGGCATCCCCGGTGAGGCGGTGGACGGGATGGATGTGCTGGCGGTGAAAGAGGCCGGGCTGCGCGCCACGGAACACTGCCGGTCGGGCAACGGTCCTTATATCCTTGAGATGAAAACCTATCGCTATCGCGGCCATTCGATGTCTGACCCGGCCAAGTATCGCACCCGCGAAGAGGTGCAGAAGATCCGCGAGGAACGCGACGCCATCGAACATGTGCGCGAGTTGATCCTGCAAGGCAAACACGCGTCCGAGGACGAGTTGAAATCCATCGACAAAGAGATCAAGGGCATCGTGAACGATGCTGCCGAATTCTCGAAAAACAGCCCGGAACCCGCTCTGGAAGAATTGTGGACCGACATCTATGCAGATGACACGCGGTTGGGGGTCCATGCCTGATGCCCCATATCGAGATACACGCACATGATGTCGACGCCGCCAAGGCGTTCTATAGCGGGCTGTTCGGCTGGACGTTTCACCCGATGGAGGGCGGCGAAGAGATCGCCTATCACCTGATCGAAGGGCAGGATATCGGCATGGGGAAAGCCGTGACCGGCGGGTTGATGCGCCGCATGGGCGACAGCCCCGAGAAGGGCGCACCGATCCGGGGCTGCACCGTGACCTTTGACGTCGACGATTGTGACGACCGCTATGCCTGGGCACTTGCGCATGGCGGTGCCGAGGCGCTGCCGCCGCAGGATTATCCCGGCGTCGGACGCTGTGCTTATGTCGAGGACGGACAGGGAAATGTCGTCGGCCTTATCAAATCCTTGAATACGGAGCATTAATCCATGGCAACCGAAGTACTGATGCCCGCCCTGTCCCCCACGATGGAAGAGGGAACGCTGGCAAAATGGCTTGTGAAAGAGGGTGACGAGGTCGCATCGGGTGACATCATCGCCGAAATCGAAACCGACAAGGCCACGATGGAGTTCGAGGCCGTGGACGAGGGCATCATCGGCAAGATCCTGGTCGAAGAAGGCACCGAGGGCGTGAAGGTGAACACGCCGATTGCCGTCCTGATCGAAGAAGGCGAAAGCGCCGATGACATCGCGACCCCGGCGGCGACCCAGCCCGGCGCCGACATGCCCGAAGCTGCCGAGGCACCGGTGGAAACCAAGGTCGCTGCGAAACCCGCTGCCCCGGTGATCCCCGCCGAGCCGGAAGTGCCCGAAGGCACGGAAATGCGGTCGACCACCGTGCGCGAGGCGTTGCGCGACGCGATGGCCGAAGAAATGCGCGCAGACGATACCGTGTTCCTGATGGGCGAGGAAGTTGCCGAGTATCAGGGCGCCTATAAGATCAGTCAGGGCCTGCTGGACGAGTTCGGCGCCAAACGCGTGATCGACACGCCGATCACCGAACACGGCTTTACCGGGCTGGCCACCGGTGCCGCGATGGGCGGTCTGAAACCGATTGTCGAATTCATGACCTTCAACTTCGCCATGCAGGCGATTGACCACATCATCAATACCGCGGCCAAGACGCGGTATATGTCGGGCGGCCAGATGTCCTGCCCCATCGTGTTCCGCGGTGCCAATGGCGCTGCGGCCCGTGTGGCCGCGCAGCACAGCCAGGACTACGCGGCATGGTATGCGCAAATCCCTGGTCTGCACGTGGCGATGCCCTATTCGGCGGCGGATGCAAAGGGTCTGTTGAAAACCGCGATCCGCGATGAAAACCCGGTCGTGTTCCTGGAAAACGAACTGCTTTACGGGCAAAGCTTCGATGTGCCGGTGATGGACGATTACACTGTTCCGTTCGGCAAGGCGCGCATCTGGCGCGAAGGCACCGACGTAACCATCGTCAGCTTCGGCATTGGTATGAAATACGCGCTGGAGGCTGCCGATGCGCTGGCCGAAGACGGCATTTCCGCCGAAGTGATCGACCTGCGCACCCTGCGCCCGCTGGATTATGACACGGTGATCAACTCGGTCATGAAAACCAACCGCTGCATCACGGTGGAAGAAGGCTGGCCGGTGGCGTCCATCGGCAACCACCTGTCGGCCCAGATCATGGAACGCGCCTTCGATTACCTGGACGCCCCGGTGATCAACCTGACCGGCAAGGACGTGCCGATGCCCTATGCCGCCAATCTTGAGAAACTGGCGCTTGTGACCACGAAAGAGGTCATCGACGCCGCCAAAGCCGTAACCTATCGTTAAGGAGACACTGACATGGCAACCGAAATTCTGATGCCCGCCCTGTCCCCCACGATGGAGGAAGGCACGCTGGCCAAATGGCTGGTCAAGGAAGGCGACGAGGTCGCGTCGGGCGACCTTCTGGCCGAGATCGAAACCGACAAGGCGACGATGGAGTTCGAAGCCGTCGATGAAGGCATCATCGGCAAGATCCTTGTGGCCGAAGGGACCGAGGGCGTGAAGGTGAACACCGCCATCGCCGTTCTGGTCGAAGAAGGCGAAAGCGCCGACGACATTCAGGCCCCGGCTGAACCAGCCAGCGGGTCGGACGACAAGCCGGACGCCAAAGAAGACAAGGCGCAGGCCGGTGGCAACGCCTCTTCAGCCCCGACAGAAAGCAAGGCCGCCCCTGCCCCGCAAGCCGCTGATGGAAGCCGCATCTTCGCGTCCCCATTGGCGCGGCGGATCGCGGCGGAGAAGGGGTTGGACCTGACCCAGATCAAAGGCTCCGGCCCCAAGGGGCGGATCATCAAGGCCGATGTGGAGGGCGCGACCGCTGCACCGAAAGCGGCACCTGCTGCTGCCAGTGCTCCCGCTGCGGCCGCCCCAGCCCCATCTGTATCGGCTGACGCCGTGGCCGCCATGTATGAGGGTCGCGCGTTTGAAGAGGTCAAGCTGGACGGGATGCGCAAGACCATCGCCGCCCGCCTGTCGGAAGCCAAACAGACCATCCCGCATTTCTATCTGCGGCGCGACATCAAGCTGGACGCGCTTTTGGCCTTCCGCAGCCAGCTGAACAAGCAGTTGGAAGCGCGCAGCGTGAAACTGTCGGTCAATGATTTCATCATCAAGGCGGTCGCCATCGCGCTGCAACAGGTGCCCGAGGCCAACGCGGTTTGGGCCGGGGATCGTGTGTTGCAGATGAAGGCGTCCGACGTGGCCGTCGCCGTCGCCATCGAAGGCGGGCTGTTCACGCCGGTCCTGCAGGACGCGGACCAGAAATCCCTGTCCAGCCTGTCGGCCCAGATGAAGGATCTGGCCGCCCGCGCCCGTGACCGCAAGCTTGCCCCGCATGAATATCAGGGCGGCAGCTTCGCGATCTCGAACCTGGGCATGTTCGGCATCGACAATTTCGACGCCATCGTGAACCCGCCGCACGCGGGCATTCTGGCCGTCGGCAGCGGCATCAGGAAGCCCGTGGTCGGCGATGACGGCGAATTGACCGTCGCCACCGTGATGAGCGTCACCATGTCCGTCGACCACCGTGTCATTGACGGGGCCGTCGGGGCAAACCTGCTGAACGCGATTGTCGAGAATCTGGAAAACCCGATGACGATGCTGGCGTAACGTCACATTCAAAACTTGCAATCTATTGACATGGCTCAAGGCGAACCCAAACGCCTTGGGCCATGTGCTTTTCCAACATCTTGAAAACACAGGAGAAGCAGATGGATTTCATAACTTTGCTGGATGACACATCGGCCAATACGGACAGGTTTCGTTCGGCCCATCCAGACGCGGCGAAAGGGTTTACCGGAATGCACCGCGCGGCCATGGCTAACGGCGCTTTATCCACCAAAGACAAAGAGCTGCAATGCATCGCCATCGGGATCGCCAAGCAATGTAACGATTGTATCGGCTTTCATGTGCGTGCTGCGATCAAGGCTGGTGCCACGCGCGCCGAAGTTGCGGAAACCGTGTCCGTCGCCATCATGATGGGTGGCGGCCCGGGGTATATGTATGGCGCGCGTGCACTCAAGGCATTCGATCAAATGTCGTAGCACATAGTGCCCGGGCAAAACAAAAGGGCGGCGCAAGTGCGTCGCCCTTCGTAACCTCTTGGGTTTCAAACCCGGTTTGGCGCGTCGGTTAACCGGCCACGGCGACAAGGAAAAGCGCTGAAAAGCCAACCACGGTCGCGAACCAAATCTGCTTCATCTCGGAACTCCGATCATTGCTCACGCTCTCGTATAGATGAAGCCGGCGGATTAAAACATTGATCTATCGCAAGTTTGCGGATTTCCGCCGATGGCTATTGTATCAGCCGCTGATCCATGTTGATCGACGGGCAATCGCACCCCGCTTCCCCCACGATCCGCGCCGGAACACCCGCAACGGTCTTGTTGCAGGGCACGTCTTCCAGCACCACGGACCCCGCCGCGATGCGGGAACAGGTGCCGACCTTGATGTTGCCAAGCACCTTGGCGCCCGCACCGATCAGGACGCCATCTGCGATCTTGGGGTGGCGGTCTTCGTCTTCCTTGCCGGTGCCGCCCAGCGTCACCGAATGCAGCATCGAGACATTGTCGCCCACCACTGCGGTTTCGCCGATGACGATCGAATGGGCATGGTCGATCATGATCCCGCGCCCGATCCGCGCGCCGGGATGGATGTCGATGCCGTAGACCTCGGAACAGCGCATCTGGATGAAATAAGCCAGGTCCTTGCGCCCCTGAGACCACAGGTAATGGCCAAGACGATAGGCCTGCATGGCCTGAAACCCTTTGAAATAAAGCACCGGTTGCAACATGCGGTGGGTGGCCGGGTCACGGTCCAGAACGGCGGTGATATCGGCGCGTGCCGCGTCGGCCAGTTCGGGGCATTCCGCATATGCCTCGTCCGCGATCTCGCGCAGAAGCACCATGCTCATCTCATTCGAGCTGAGCTTGGCGGCAAAGCGATAGGACAGCGCCTTTTCCAGCGTGCGATGATGCAACACGCAGGCATGAACAAGTCCGCCCATCAGCGGCTCGTCCATCACGGCCTGACGGGCTTCACGAGTGATCCGGTCCCATACGGGCTCAATTTTTGCGACGATCGCGCGCTTCTCTGCCATGGTATTTCCTCACGTTGAAGGCCTTCCCTACACCAGATAGGCTCCGAGTTCAAAATGCAAACCCATGGTATCACGGATATCTGACATGAATGAGTCCGAAATCGCGGCCTATCGCGCACAGTTGACCGAAGCCCTTGCCGCGCTGGACCGTGACGACACGCGCGGGGCATCCGGGCAAAAGACCGTCGACTTGGATCAGCAGGCCGTGGGTCGGTTAAGCCGGATGGACGCGTTGCAGAACCAGGCCATGGCCAAGGCCACGGGTGCGCGCCGCACCGCCCAGCGCAAACGCATCCACGCCGCATTTGCCCGCATGGACGCGGGCGAGTTCGGATATTGCGAGGATTGCGGCGAGGAAATTCCAACACCGCGACTTGATCTCGACCCCTGCGTCATCAAATGCGTCAGCTGCGCCAGCGGCTGACCGGCACGCGCCGGTCATTGCGCGCCTTCAGGGCGGCGAAAACCGCCAACATGCAGTCGACATAATCTGGATCGTTCAGAAACGGTTCGGCCACACGCGGCAAAGACATGGCGACCGATCCCAGACTTCCGTTGCCCCAGTCCGGGTGCGCCCGGCCCAGCGCCCGCCGGTATCGGTCGGCCGCTTCGGCCCGGTGCAACATTTCCAGCATAACGCCGGGACGCTTGCGGGCCGGAAGCGCAAGAAGTGCGCATCCGGCGGCGGCAATATCTCCGGGCAGGACGGGGCGCATCGGCTACAGCACCACGTCCAGCCGGGCATATGGTCCGGGACCATAGCGGTCCGAGACCTGCGCCACTTCGATGGTGTAGGTGCCGCTGACAAGGTCCGCGCTACGCATCACGGCCTGATAGCTCCATTCTGCGGTCGTGATTTCAACCTCGCGCTTGACCGACCCGCCGTCGATCACCCGCAGGCGGTAGCGTTCGGAAAGCTCGCCCAGTGGCACGTCACCCTCCCCCCAGGCATCGCCATCGACACGGGTGCGGCGAACCCAGCGGATCACATGATCCCCAGACGTCTCGGACGCCGATAGATGAACCGGCGCATAGGGACGCAGGCCAATCCCCTTGAACGCATGCTGTTGGTGCAGGAAGGACGGGTCTGACAGCGGCTTGCGGGCCGGGCCGATCCGGTAATGACGCGTCAACCCGCGGGCCGACGAGGCCAGCCTGACCTGCGCCTGATGTCCCCCCAGCAACACAACATAGCTGCCAACCGGCCAGGTTTGCGGCGCGGTGGCATCCGTGCCCGCCTGCCCGCGCAGACGCAAGGTCAGGTCATAGGTCCGTTCGCCCACCAGCTCGGCCCCGGCAAACTGGAATACCTCCCAATTGTCGGGATCGCCATTCCCGATCACCGCCACATTGGCACCGTTCAGCATGTCATCAATAGAACAGGCAGACAGCGTGCCATCTGTCAGGGCGACCCGCAGCGCCGGCCCGCGATCAATCAGGCCGGATGGCGCGCCGGGCAATACCGTTTGCGTCACCCCGACAATCGACGGGTCAGAGATCATCCGGTTCACCGCATAGCCGTTATCCGAGACCGAACTGTAAAGCGCCACGCGCCCCGGCCAAGGACGGGCCGCCACTGCAATACGCGGCTGGTGCGGCACCTCGTCCCCGGTCAGAAGTGGCAGGTCCATGAACAGGGGAAAAACCGGTGCCGGTGGGATATAGGGCTTCACGGCAGGGGCGGGTTCGACACTGTCCGACGGTTGGAACAACCCCGGCTCCACCCGCACCGCACGCAGGGTCTGCACCCCGGTATGATCGACGTGATCAATCCGGTATTGTTCCGTGCCTGCTTCGGTGTTCAGCGCGATCACATCCCCGGCCCCTTTCGACAGTTCGGACGGCGGCAGGGTAAACGTCGCCTTGTCCCGCGCCACACGGGCTTCCGACAGCCAGCGTTCTACGATGGCGCGCGCCTCGACCCGGGTCAGGATCAGCGGAATTTCCGACGCAGCGACCGATCGGTTGGTTTCATCGGGGAAGGTGGCCTCGACCGACCGGACATCGTAATCCCCGGCCCCCTCGACATAGGTCAGGCGCACCCGTCCAGCTATCTCGGCCTCCGGGTCGCGCACGCGTTCCAGCGTGGTGTCACGATCCGGTGACAGCGCCATCTTGTCGGGATCAAGCACGTGATCCGACCGCCCGGTGCGGGTTTTGAAGATCAGTGTACCTTCACGTTCCGTCACCTCGAACCCATAGGCCAGCATCAGGGGCTGCAGTGCCGCGCGGGCGCCGCCGACCTGATCGACGATATAGCCGCGCACCAGACCGTAAAGCTTCGACACGTCATAGCGGGTGACGCCGGACCTTTCGCAGATCTCTGCCACAACCGATGCCAGCGACCGCGCCGATACCCGCCCGTTCAGCCAATGCCCCCGATCATAATTGGCCCCGTCGCTCCACAACCCCTTGCGGTTGGGAAACTGCGGGAACGGTCGCGCATCCCAAGCCCAGACATGCGCGCGAGTCATATCCAGCATTTGAGTGCCCGTCGCGCTGTGGGTCGGGTTGTTGCCGGGCTTGGCCCAATAGTCATAGATCGCCCGCAGATACTGCGCCTGTATCAGGTCATCGCGACGCCCGTTCGAATATCGCGGCTTTGAGCTTTCCGAGCTTTTCGGGTCCAGAAACTTGTTGGGCTGGTTGGTGCCCTTGTCGATGGCCGCGCAACCAAGTTCAGTGAACCAAAACGGTTTCGATCCCGGCGACCAAGCCGTGGGGGCAGCATCACGCACCCCACCCACGCGGTTATGGTGCGAGCGTTCCCACCAGTTGCGTATGTCCTTGTAACGATAGACCCAAGGTTCGTCATGCGCCCCATCCGTGATCGGCGTGCGGATTTGCAGTGCCCGCGCTTCGAGGGTCTTGTAATACCAGTCAAACCCCTCGCCCCCTTCGATATTCGACTGAAGATAGGCAAGGTCATAGATCGACCCGTGATGGGCATCGGCATGATCGAACCCATCGCGCCAATCCGACAGCGGCATGTAATTGTCGATGCCGATAAAGTCGATCTCGGGATGGCTCCACAACGGATCGAGGTGATAGAAGACATCGCCTGACCCATCTTGCGGATGATAGCCGAAATATTCGGACCAGTCGGCGGCATAGGAAATCTTGGTTCCCGCCCCTAGGATCGTGCGCACGTCCTGCGCCAGAGCGATCAGCTGATCGACCACCGGGAAGCTGTTGCCGGGTCCGCGAATTTGCGTGAGCGAGCGAAGCTCCGACCCGATCAGGAACGCATCGACACCGCCCGCCGCAGCGCAAAGATGTGCATAATGCAGGATAAACCGTCGATAGGAAAAGCCGGTCGGGCCGGAATAGCTGACACCATCCCCGGTCACGGTAAAATCGCCGGGCTGGGCGGCACCGAAGAACGCATTCACCTGCGCCACCGCCCCGGCCGTGCCATCGGGCGAGGCGACATGGCCCGGCGCATAGGACGTGGTGATCCGTCCGCGCCATGGCAAAACCGCTTGCCCCAGATTGCCGGTCCACGGATCGGGCAGCGTGTTGCCCTTCATCTGCTCCATCAGGATGAAGGGATAGAACGTCGCCTTGCGCCCATTGGCCGAGGCAAGCGCAATCGCCTCCATCACCGCCTTGTCGGACGGCGTGCCGCCATAGATTGGGCGCCCCTTGTCATCCTTCGGCACCAGACCGGCCTGCCCCCGGCTGACGCCCGACACGCTCCACGGCATGCTGTCGCCATCCACTGCGCGTTGCTCAACACGCGGGCGGATCTGGCAGCCTCCGCACCGCAGATCGTCGCCAAACCACGACACCACCAAGGCCGTGTTGCGGCAATTGGGCATTTCCTGCCGCATCATGCGATAAGATGTCTTGAAATCGGTCCAGCCCGACGGCGTGTTCATGTTCGACCCGTCAACCGCACCCGGCGCGCTCTTATAGAACACCGGTGTTGTGGCCAGCGAATATTCACCAGTGCCCGGGATCAGCGCAACGGCCCGAGTGCCGCGCGCCACCTCTTTGGGTTGGTTGCGCTGCTCGGGTCGGAACACCTCGAAACTGAACTGTGGCACGCGGTTGCCAAACGGACCCAATGGCAAATCTTCGATCACCACATAGGCGATCCCCCGATAGGCCGGCGCCTTGCCAGCCCCCTTTACGGCTTCGATCTTCGGGTCCGGCAACTGGGTTTCCGTGCCGGTATACACGCGCATGTTCAGATCGGTCGGCGACACCTCGTTGCCGTCGGCCCAAATCCGGCCAACGCGGGTGATCTCGCCCTCGCACAGGGCGATCGCTAGGCTGATCGAATAGCTATAGGTCGTCACCTCGGGTTCGGGCGGCGACGGCATTCCCTTGCCCCCACCGCCGCCGGTCGTTGTCACCGATTCCTTGAACCGGGTGGCCCAGATCACCTGCCCGCCCAACCGGGCACGCCCAAAGACCATCGGAATCGCCGCCCCTTCGGACGCCCCCGTCAGACGCATCCGGTCCACCTTGCCCGTCTCGACCGGTTCCGAGCCTTCGCCCAGGATGCGATTGTCGATGACTTGCCCGACCGTTGCCCCGATCGCCTTGCCGATCACGACCGACGACAGGCCAAGGACGCCCCCACCGATCGAAGCCCCGGCGGCGGCGCCGACTGCGGATAATAAGATCGTTGCCATCAGTTGGTCCTTTCAGGAAATGCAAAACACGCCACGATGCGGCGGGCCCATGGGGCCGAAAGTGAATTCTCGATCACGCCGTGGCCCGAGTAGGCGTGAACAAAAGCCGGCGATGCCCCGGCGCTTGTCTGAATGCCAAGGTGCTTGGCGACGGCCCCGCCCTGCATCCGAAACAGCAGCACATCGCCCGGCCGGGCCAAGGGAACGGGACGCTCGTCCAGGTGCAGCCGGGCCGCACCCCACAGGACTTCATCTCGCGCGGCCTCGGACCAGTCGGCGGTATAGGCCGGCACTCGTGCAGGCTCATGGCCCAGCACCGCCCGCCACACGCCCCGGATCAAGCCCAGGCAATCGCAGCCACCGCCCCGGCAGGACGCCTGATGCACATAAGGCGTCCCGATCCAGCGTCGTGCTTCGATCACGATCTCGTCCCGAAAACCAGTCATCTCAATCACTTGACGAGGGGAAGAACGGGTTGGTCTCGTCCCCGCCGAGGACCGACCAATCGGACAGGTCAATCGCTTCACGTTCGTCCCCACCATCGTTTCTGCCGTGCCCAACGGGGTAGGACATCAACCAATCCTCGCCGGGAATGTCGGGAAAGCCGCGGAAATTGCGGAAGTTGTTGAACTTGACCCGGCAGGTCGCAGGAAGCTTGTCGCAGCCCGCCTCCAGGCGGATCATATCACCCGGCTCTATACGCTCTCGTATGGACTCCCACAACTCAACCGTCCGCGCGCCGCCTGCACCTTTGCGGTCGTTCTTGATCAAGCCGCTCAGATCCTTTGCGGCACCTGTCAACACCGTGAACCTGCCCCGCTCGAACCAGCGATTGGGATAAAGCGCCATATCTGCAAAGTGAAAGACGGTCTCATCGGTGTTGTCGCCCACCGGCAGCTCAAGGCGGTATCCGGGCTGGCCCAGATTGAACCGGCAGGATCCGTCACCCAGCACAGCGGAACAGGGCATCTGATAGACGCGGCCCTGCGGCTGGTTCAACTTTTCGGACAGACCATTCAGCTCTGCCCGAAAGCCGCCCGCCTCGCGGGCAAGCTCGCCCACGGTGCCCCGAAACCGCAAATAGCGTTGGCTCGTGTCGGTCCAGTTGACCAGCCACGCTTCAACCTCTGCCCCGTCATAGCGACCCGCGCGGATGTCCTTCTCGGTGATCGAGCTATCGTTCAACACACCCAACGCTTCCGTATTGTCGACGGACAGGCCGGTGGTCTGGCTTAGCGCGTGGGCCGTCATGCCCGTGTCCGCGCGATAGGTCACATCGTCAATCACCAGATCCAGATCGTGATCGGTGAACCCGTGCACGACGCCATCGCGCCGGGTGACTTTCCAGAGCCGCGCCATGGTGGTGACGCCTTGGCGCAAATGGGCCTCAAGTTCGGGGGATACCGCCATCAGACCCGCACCTCCACCACTGGCACATTGGGGGCATCGCCCGCCTGAAAGGACGCAACCGAAGTGTGGATGCGATCCGTGTCAAACCGCACCGGCACGTCGAATTCATACCCCGCCGTGACCTCGGCCCCGGTCTCCGGGGCGGTCATGAAGGACACCAACCCGGTCGCATAGTCGACGGTGAAATGCGTGCCTTCGGTCAGGGGGTCGCCCTTCAAGCCCAGCTTGACCGTGCCTTCAACCGGCTTCTGAATGGGACGTGCATAGGTTTCCTGGCCCGACCGATAGGTCTTGATCAACGGAAATTCCGCCGTTTCCCCGTCGCCCCAGGCGATGATCTGGTCAGTGTATTCCGGGGGCTGTGACGGCAGGCTGCTTTTATAGTCGGACCAATCTTTCCAGCGAAACCCGACAAGCTGGCCGCGCCGTGCCTCGAAGAACGCAATCAGCGTTTCAACATCATCAAGCGATCGCATCCCGATCCCCGCGTCATAGCGGCGACGCGAATGCTCCCACGGTGTGTTGCGTTCTTCAAACCCGTTGGCCAGCGTCACAACCTCGGTGCGCCGTTCCGGGCCACCAACGGACCCAAAGCTCAGATTTGCCGGAAACCGGACCTCGTGAAATGACATGGGGAAACCCTCCTCGGTTCGAAATGACAGCGGATTAGCGGTGGCGTTGGCCACGAGACAGCGCGCGCGACATCTGCGCGGCAATCTGGCTTTGCGACCGCTTGAACCCCTCAACGTCCGGGGTGGTGATATTCATGGTGATGTTGACGGGGCGTCCGCCTCCACCCGACTGCACACCCAGGCGGCCATCGGCGCCACGCGCCAGCGGCATGATCGCCTCCGGCCCCGCCTCGCCCATCAAGCCGGTCGCCCCGCGCATCGGGAAGGTCGTCGCACTTGAGACAACGCCGCCCTTGGCAAAAGGCACCACGCGACCTTGCGAAAATGCCCCGCCCTTTTCAAAAGGCAGGAACGCGTTGGTCACAGCCCCCACGGCCTGCCCCAGAATATCGCCAAAATGCCCGGTAACGGGCTTGATCGCCGCGTTATAGGCCGCCTGCGACATGGACTGCGCCACATCGCGCAGGGCATCCGACAGTTTCATGCCGTCAAAGACCAGCCCGTCAAACGCCTTGCGAAGCCCCGACGAGATGCCCGAGGACAAGGTGTTCACGTCTGCACTCAAGTCTGACACGGTCGAGTGCATTCCCTTCAGCTCGAACACAAACCCGGCGGTCATGGCCTGCGCGCCACCAAGCGCAGTTTCCAGCGCATCAAGCTGTTCGTCAAAGCTGTCCAAACCATTCATGGTCAATCTCCTTCATGCGGGTGTTTCGGGATGTCCGGGAACGCCAACGCCAGTTCTTCCAGCCGCGCCCGCAGGCAGGGTGCGGCTTGATCATCAAGACCAGCCATCACCATCAGTTCGACCGGGGTCAGCGCCCAGAACTGGTCTGGGCGCAAGCCAAGTCGCCCAAGCCCAAGCCGCATCAGACCGGGCCAGTCAAACGCCGGGCCAACTGTCACTCGGTCACCCCGTCAGAGGCAGGCGTCGCGAACGCGCGGCTCAGCAGTTGTCCGGCGGCTTGTGCGGCATGGACCGGACCGCCTGCGATCTCGGCAGACAGCAAATCCCGTGCGCCGCCCTGCCAGCCACCGCCGCGCAGCCCGGCCACGATCAAAGCCAGGACGTCCCGACTTGAAAACGCCCCGCTTTCAAATCGTTCCACCAACCCAATGATCGTGTCCTCGCCCAGTTGAGCTTCCAACTCGGCCAGCGCCCCAAGCGTCAGCTTCATGACATGCGGTGTGCCGTCGATGGTCAGCGTGACCTCGCCTGTCCACGGGTTCGCCATGGTCAAAGCGCCGTGAAGCTCAACATGCCTGCCGACGCCATCGACAGCTCATATGTGGCTTCGCCGTTGTGCGCGCCCGCATACTCGATCGAGGTGATCATGAACGGGCCTTCCACCACGCCAAAGTCCGGCACAATGACCTGAAAATTCGGCACTTCGTTGTCAAAGAAGATTTGCCGCGCCCGTTCGTCCGTCGTGGCGTCCTTGAACACCCCCGAGCCAGAGATCGAGGCGGATTTCACCCCCGCGCCCCCCAGAAGTTCGCGCCAGCCGCCGGTGCTTTCCAGGCTGGTCACGTCAACGCTTTCCGCATTGAAGCTCAGGCGTGTGGCCCGAAGGCCCGCAATGGTCTCGAACACGCCGCTGTCGGTCATGTCGAGCTTGATCATAAGGTCCTTGCCGTTTTGCGCAGCCATGGGATCACTCCGTAGTTAAAGGTTAGTCGTCTTGAACACGCGCGCGGAAAAACAGGTCGATCCGGCGCACATCGGCGTCCTCGACCCGCCGCGCCCGCGCACGATGGAAATTCAGGTAAACAAGCTGGCCCCGCGCCAGTGTCATCGTTGCATCCACAAGCGCATCGCTGACGGCGGCCGCCACGTCCTTGGCGCTTTGAAAACCCGCTTCGTCCGTGACCACGCTGACAGTAAGCTCGTGCAGCGCGCCATGTCCGGTCATGTCAGATCGTTCACGCACATCTTCGGGACCAAGGCTGACATAGGTGCCAGTGATAATCCCTGCGGGCACCGCATCGTAAATCGCGCCCGAAACCAGACTGGACAAAGTCGCATCCGCCGTCAGCCGTTGATACACGGCCTGTTGCAAGGCAGCCGAGACAGCATAACTCATGCCGACACCTCCTCTTGTGCGAAACAGGTCAGGTAATGCGCGCCTGCGTCGGCCTCGGTCACGGCAAGGATGCGAAACAGCCGCGACCCGGCGCGAAACCGTTGGTCAGGCTCGGGACGCGACGGGGCGCCATCGGGGGCGGCCCGCACCGTGATGCGAAAAGCGATGCTCGACACCGTCGCAAATCCGGCAGCCCGTTCGCGGCCCGTGCGCGGTGTGATCTCGGCCCACAGCTCGCCCAAAGCCTGCCAGCTTTGGCTGAACCCCCCGGCCCCATCCGGCGTGCGCACCGGGGCTTCCAAGGTCAGCTTGCGGTTCAAGACAGGGCGTTTCATCGCACACCTCCGCCGAACAGACGCACGGTGCGGTAGCGCTGAATCAAGGTCGCCACCGCAGAGGGCCACTGGCTTTCCCCCCCCGAACCGCCGGTATCCGCACGATTATCGTAGTAGCTGGCCGCCAGCATCATCACGGCCTGCGCCAGATCGGCGGGAATATCCGACCAACCGGCCCCGAACCCGGCCTCGAAGCCGATCACGATCTGCCCGCCGACGGGGATGGCAGGCAAGCACAGACCGGTCGATACAAGCCGTGGTCGGTGCATGTCCGGTTCCAGCACATAGCGGGCCGTATTGATCACCTCTTCGCCCCCAAGGCGGTCGATAATCTTCAGGCTGGTGATCTGACCGACCGGCGCCACCGGCAGGGCCTGACTGGCCAGATCGCGCCACGCCGACAATGCCCAGGTAAAGCTACGGGACAGAAGGATCTTGCCGGTGCGTGCCTCGATGGCGGCGATGGCCGCGCGCAGACAGGTCTCAAGCACGGCATCCTGCACCCCGTCATCGGCAAACCCGGTGCCCAGCCGCAGGTGGTCCTTGAATTGGGCGACCGGAAGGACCGCGCCCGGCACTGTGGTCTGCTCGACTAACATCATGGTTCATCTCCGAAATTCGGGCCCCTCACGTCACTTGGGATAGGGTGGGCGCGCACCGTCCGCGTTGCTCGGACGGAGGGGGAGCAGCTAGACAACACGGGGGTAGGCCGGCGCGCGCCCGGTCCCGCACCTGCCAGACGGCACAGTGCGGGTCTCGGGTTCAGGCTCTTACGAGACCGAGAACTTCAGAAGCTTGATCGCCGCAAAGTCGCTGACATCGCCGCCAACACGCTTGGTTGCATAGAACAGCACATGCGGCTTGGCCGAGAACGGGTCGCGCAGGATACGGGTATCGGGACGTTCGGCAATCGTATAGCCCGATCCGAAATCGCCAAAGGCAATCGGGGTTGCATCCGTGTCAATGTCTGGCATGTCTTCGGCAATCAAAACCGGATAGCCCAGCAAACGCGCCGGTTCACCAGCAGCCAGACCATCCGACCACAGGAAGCGACCATCCATGTCCTTCATCTTGCGCACCGCACCCGCGGTTTTCGAGTTCATGACGAACTTCGCACCCGCGCGGTATTCGGCATCCAGCGCATAGACCAGATCAATGATCGCATCTGCCGGGTTCGAGGCATCGAAATCACCTGACGTGCCGGTGACGACATAGCCCAGATTGCCCCAGGTCCAGATGTCATTGTCCACCGAGGGGTGCGCCAGAATGCCCTTGGGCTTGTCGATCCCATCACCCGAAATGAAGGCACCGGCTTCGGCGCGAGCGAACTTGTCCGCGATCCGGCCTGCCAGCCAGGTCTCGATCTCGAACGCGCTGTCATCCAGCAGGCGTTGCGACGCCTTGGGCAGGGCCGACAGCTCGTGCAGCGGAATGGTGATGCGCTCGATCGACGGGGTGCCGGTCTCGACCGAGGGGTCGGTTTCCGTTGCCCAGCCCGACCCGACATCCGAATGGTCGATCAGAACGTCATAGGATGTCGCCTCGACATTCACCACATTCGCCACGGCACGCAGCGACGCGGTGGATTTCAGCACGCTTTGGATGGTTTCTGCGGTGTGGGGGTCGACCAGATAGCCACCATCACCCGCAACGGCGGTCGACATCGCCTTGCCTTCCAGTTCCAGACCGCGCAGCCCGTCATCGTCGCCCGAGCGCAGATACGCTTCAAACGCTTTCTGATGCGGGGCTTCCAGATCGGAAGCGGCGGCAAGATGCGGACGCGCCGCCGGGGACTTGGATGTGAAGTTTGATTTGCGATCCAGCATGGTCAGTCGCTCTTCCTGTTGTTGAAGTTTGGTGGAAATATCGTCATGAAACGCATTGATATCGCTCATGAAGCCAGCCAGCGCGGTCTTCACCTCGGCAGCCGGTGTCACGCCAGTCGCGGCCGACTGGCCCTGAGCTTTCGTCTCGTTCTTGCTCATCTTTGGGTCCTTTTCAGGGGTTCAGATCGCTGGCTCAACGGTGACGGGCCAGCATATGGCGGGCTTCGGTGATCGAAGCCGCCAGTTTACGCAACGTGGTCTCATCGGCACCGGACGCATCGCCCTTCGCCCCCACCCGCGCCGTCGGAAGCATCGGGAAAGTGACAAGCGACACCTCCCAAAGCTCCAACTCGGTCAAAAGCCGTTGGCCCTTGTCGTTCTTCGTCGCCCGCTTGGTGCGATAGCCAATCGACAACCCGTCAATGGCCCCCGCTGCAATCAACGCAGCCGCTTCACGCCCCTTGGCAACATCGGTCAGAATGCGCCCCTTGACATAGAGGCCACGGGCATCCTCGCGGACCTCATCCCAAACGCCGATGGGTTGGGCCGGATCATGCTGCCACAGCATTTTCACGCCGCGATCTGCCTTTTTCAGCGCGCGCAGGGATTTGCCATAGGCGCCCGCGACCACGACATCGCCACCCGTGTCGCACTGATCAAAGAAGCTGGCATAGCCCTCGATCAGAATGCCCTCGTCCACCTCGGAGGTGTCGCCCAGTTTGACGAATTTATGCTCAAGCCCCAAATCGGGCCGGAAATCACTCATGGCTTTTCCTCGTTTGTTACACATCGTCAGACGCCAGCGGGGGCAAACCCAGCAAGCCACGCTTCTCGGCATCCGAAAGGAAACTGGCCTCGGCTACGCGCCGCCACTGTTGGTCCCGTTCAGCCGCCAGCGCGGGGACCTGGTCCAGATCCGGCTTCAAGACGACGTTCTCGCCGGTGAACCCGGCCAGCCAATGGCCCACACTGGCCGCAACCCGCGACACAAGCGGCACCACCGTCAGCCGGTAAAACGCGCGGCTGGCCTCCTGATAATTTGCGTAGGTGGCGTCACCCGGAATGCCGATCAGCATTGGCGGCACCCCGAAGGCCTGCGCAATCTCGCGGGCGGCGGCTTCCTTCGTTTTCTGGAATTCCATATCCGAGGGGCTGAACCCCATCGGCTTCCAATCCAGCCCACCCTCCAGCAGCATCGGGCGTCCGGCATTGCGCGCGCCCACATGATGGCTTTCCATCTCGGACAGCAGCCGGTCATACTGATCCGCGCTCAATTGCGCCTGCCCGTCGGCCCCGTTGTAAACAATGGCGCCCGACGGTCGCGCGGCGTTGTCCAGCAGCGCCTTGGACCAGCGGCTGGCTGCGTTGTGCACATCAATGGCTGTGGCAGCCGCCTGCAACGGCGACAAGCCGTAATGGTCGTCCTGCGGGTGGAACGCCTTGACGTGGCAGATCGGCGACCTGCCCTCGGCCACGTGAAAACGGTGCTTGCGAGCGCCAACCGTATAATCATAGGCCACCGGCCATCCATCCGCGCCAGGCACCAGGTTCATCCGGTCCGAGCGCAGCACGTGCAGCTCGGTCGGCGTGACATCGTCACCGCCCTGCACGGCCTCAAGATACCCGTTCCCGGTCAACAATAGCTGACCAAAGAACGCTTCGAACAGCTCGGCCCGGCCCTGCGCCGCATTCGGACGTGCCAACAGGTCCAGAAGCGGGTGGGTCTCAAACCTCTGCGCATCGTCCTGCATCACCAGCGGCAGCGCGGCAGCGGCTTCCGCGATCAGCTTGACCGACCGGAACCCGACCGGGTTGGCCGCAAATCCGGTCTTGGTCAGGCTAACCACATCGCGCGGACTCCAGGCCACGCGACCGGCGCCACCATAGGCGATGACCGGCCCGGTCGCGGACGCCTTGGTCTCGGTCAACCGGGTCGCCATATGCGCTGCATCGCCCCGCTTCAGAAAGTCGAATACCATATGCTGGTGCTCCTCGTATTCTGTCTTGTAGGGGCGTGACCCCCGGCAAATCTTTCCCGCCCGACACCTGCATCTCGCAGCACCGGTCGTCGAAACTTTCGTCTCAGTGATGGTCAGGCCGGGGTCCTTGGCCGCGATGGCCGTGAACCCCGCCTTTCGATGTTTTGCACTCTGCCACCGAGGGTTAAAAAACTGTTTAACCCAGCGAACGCACCTGCGGCCTGCGCCATTTGGCAACGGGTTCGATGATCAACTCGTGCAAGGCCCAGACCAGCGCATCCACGCGGTCGGGGCTGCCCTTGCCTTCGTATCCATGCACCGTCATGCGGCACATCTGGTCTTCAAGCACGTCCATCCCCGGCACATGCGTGACCCTGCCCTGTTCATACAAGGCCGCGACAGGTTCGGCCCGTGCGCTTTTGCCCCGCCTGGCGCGCACTGCACGAAACGGAACCGTGGGGTCGACCTGCCGGATCACGCTTTCCACCAGGTCGCCCCCCTGGTTGACCTCGGCCACCAAACGGTCGGCAGTGTAACGCTGCATGGCCGCAATCGCCGCTTCCGCCCATTGGGACGGGGTGGCGGCAGACACGCTGGCATCTTCCAACACCACCGCGCGCCAGTTTCCCGGCATGCCTTGCGCCACCACACCGGCCACGATGATCCCGCAATCATCCGATCCCTTGTGCCCCGTAACCGGTGGATCGACAGCCACCACGATCCGGTCGAACGCGGGCAGATCACCCGCGACACGCACCTTGTCCAGCATAGCCATGGCCCACAGCGCGCCTTCGGTTTCCTCGACAAGCATGCCGTCCAGTTCCTGCCGCCCAAGATGCGAACCGGCATACCGGCTGCGCACCTCGTCCAGAAAGCTTTTTGCCAGATACGCCCGGTTGGCCTCGGTCGGTGCTTGTGTCACCACGGTCGACGGGTTCCCAAGGATCGCCTTCAACACCCCGACATTGCGCGGCGTGGTGGTGATACATTGCCGCGGATGGTCGCCCAGCCGCAAACCGAATTGCAGCATGTCCCATGTGTCCTCGGCCTTCTTCCACTTGGCCAGTTCATCGGCCCAGGCCGCGTCGAACTGAGGACCACGCAGGCTTTCCGGCTCATGCGCCGAAAACACCTGTGCCACCGCGCCATTGGGCCAGACCAGACGGCGACGCCCGGCCTGCCACTCGGGGCGCCGGTCGGGTGGCGCGCAGGCCATGATCCCGCTGTCGCCGAAGATCATGACCTCGCGCACCTGATCAATGGTTTCCCCCACCAATGCCACCCGGGACGAGCGACCGGGGTCAAACGGACCCGCCCCTTCGACCTGGGCGCGCACCCATTCCGATCCGGCCCGGGTCTTGCCTGCCCCACGCCCGCCCATGATCACCCACGAACGCCAATCGCCCTGAGGCGGCAACTGATGATCCAGCGCCCAGAACTCGAACAGATAGGGCAAGGCCGCAAGCGCATTGTCAGTCAGGTTGTTCAGAAACGCTGCCTGCTCCTCTTGCGTCGCGCAGGCAAGCCAGTCTGCGCCCGATTTCATCCCGGGCCTCAGCAAGGTCGAGTGCTCCTGACCCGGCACCGCCAAAGGCATTGCTACCACTTTGTTCAAGACGTTTCCTTTCCTCGAATACTGTTTGCATGGCACGGCGCACCTCGGTCACGGCTTTCGCCAATCCCGGTGTGGTCTCGCAATCGGCCAGTTCCGCCGCGCTCAACTGGCGGTCCAGCTCTTTCAAAACGCGCAGAAAAAACGCGTCCGCGATCTTCAGATACTCTTCCGAAGCCGCGTCCTTCCCCAAGGGCGTGATCATTGTCATTATTGTCGTTGCCTCTCATGCTCTTCTCCGCACGAGCGACATGAAAAAACGGCCCCGGGCGGATGCCCAAGGCCGTTACAGTCACGTCTTCTAGCGTATGTCAGACCCTACGAGGGACCGCGCGTTCTGTCAAACTGCCCTACCGCAACAGCGTGCGGCAAAGTCATGATTTGTTTACCAAATCACTGGTTCGCGCGCTCCGCCTCGATCTCGCGCCATTTCGCGACATTGCGATTGTGCTCTTCCAGTGTTGTGGCAAACGCGTGCCCGCCCGAGCCGTCGGCCACGAAGAAGATGTAATCCGTTGCATCCGGGTTCAAAGCGGCTTCGATGGCGGCCCGACCGGGGTTGGCAATCGGTGTGGGTGGCAACCCGTCGATGACATAGGTGTTATACGGCGTTTCCGAACGCAGTTCGCTTTGCCGCAATCCCCGTCCAAGCGCGCCCTGCCCTTTGGTCACGCCGTAGATAACGGTGGGGTCTGTCTGCAATCGCATCCCCTGGTTCAGACGGTTGACGAAGACGCTGGCCACCTGATGACGTTCTTCCGCCACGCCCGTTTCTTTTTCCACGATCGACGCCATGATCAAAGCTTCTTCCGGGCTGTCATAGGGCAGATCCGGCGCGCGCGCTTCCCATGCCTGGGCAAGGATCTCGGTCTGCGCGGCCTGCATGCTGGCCAGAAGCGCGGCACGGTCCGCCCCCACTCTTACTTCATAGCTGTCGGGGGCCAAGGTGCCTTCTGCTGGCACTTCGGTCACATCCCCGGCCAGGAAATCCGCATGATTCAGGCTGTCGACGATCTGCCAGCTTGTCACCCCTTCCGCCAAAGCGATCCGATAGCGCGTGTCGCTTTCATTGCGCACCTTGACATAGGTCTCGGGCGCGGACCCTTCCGCGGCGGCCGGATCAAACTCGGCCGTCACCTGATATGCCTGCGTGGCCGGGTCCAGTTCCCGCACCTGCACCTCAGAGGCCAGAACGCCGATCCGATACACGACTTCAGTGCCGCAGGTCGAGGCGCCGCCGCGCGTGACCACATCGACGATCTCTTGCATCGAGGCCCCTTCCCCGACCAGAAACGATCCGGCTTTCAGCTCGGATTTCTTGTCGGAATACTCGACCCCCAGACGGAATATCGTGGCATTCGAAATTGCACCCTGATCGGTCAGGCTGTTGGCAACCCGCGAAAAGTTGGACCCGCTTTCAACCCGCAGACAGATCGCTTCGGTCAACGGGCCGGGGTTGGTGTATTGGCGCTTGCCCCACGCGATCATCCCGATTGCGACAATCATGATGACAACGAACAGGCTCAGCGCGTTCGAGGCTATATTGCGCCACATCAGTCAGAGACCTTGCCCATGATCAGGCTTGCATTGGTGCCGCCAAAACCAAAGCTGTTGGACAGAACCGTATTGATCTCACGCGGCTCGGCCTTGTTCGCGGCAAGGCTAAGGCGCGGCTCGACGGCAGGGCTGTCCAGATTGATCGTCGGCGGTGCGATCTGATCACGCAATGCCAGGATGCAGAAAATCGCCTCGACGGCACCCGCGGCCCCCAGCAGGTGCCCGATTGAGCTCTTCGTGGAACTCATCGTCGCTTTTTCCGCCGCATCCCCCAGCAGACGTTCGACCGCCGCCAGTTCAATCGTATCCGCCATGGTCGAGGTGCCATGCGCATTGATATAGTCGATCTCAGACGGCTCCAGCCCTGCCTTGGCCAGCGCGGCTTTCATCGCGCGAAAGCCCCCATCGCCATCCTCGGACGGGGCAGTGATGTGATAGGCGTCGCCCGACAGACCATAGCCCAACACCTCGGCATATATCTTTGCGCCGCGGGCCTTGGCGTGCTCGTATTCTTCCAGAACAACAATTCCAGCGCCTTCCCCCATCACGAAGCCATCACGATCGACGTCATAGGGACGGCTGGCCGCTTGCGGGTTGTTCTGGGCCTTGGTGGACAGCGCTTTGCACGCGTTGAACCCGGCGATCCCAAGCTCGCAAATCGCGGCTTCTGCGCCACCGGCAATCATCACATCCGCATCACCCGTCTGAATCAGCCGCGACGCATCGCCAATCGCGTGCGCACCGGTCGAACAGGCGGTGACGACAGAATGGTTCGGCCCCTTGAAGCCGAACTTGATCGACACCTGGCCGGACACCAGGTTGATCAACGAACCGGGAATAAAGAACGGCGACACGCGGCGCGGGCCCCGCTCGTTCAGCGTGATCGACGTTTCGGCAATGGTCGCCAGGCCACCGATCCCCGATCCGATCATCACGCCCGTGCGCAACCGGCTTTCTTCATCCTCCGGCAACCAGTCGGCATCTTTTACAGCCATTTCCGCCGCAGCCAGCCCGTACAGGATGAAATCATCGACCTTGCGACGCTCTTTCGGCTCCATCCAGTCATCGGGGTTGAACGTGCCGTCCGACCCGTCGCCCAGCGGAACTTCGCAGGCATATTTGGTGGCCACGCGTGACGCATCGAACTTGGTGATCGGACCCGCGCCCGACTGCCCATCCAGAATGCGTTTCCAGGTTTCCTCGACCCCGCACGCAAGAGGCGAAACCATACCCAGACCTGTCACGACCACTCGACGCATTTTGCTGCCCTTTCCCAGGTTTTCAAATGTCACAGGGTGATAGCGCGGCTGGGCCGGTCGGGGCAAGACGAATTCTACCTGTCGGCTAAAAGCCGAACATTGCCATCCTGCCCGGTAGAGCAGATATCAAAGGTTGGCCGGTCGCACCGGCCAACCCCTTGTTTTCACGCGCCTCAGATGAACTCTGCCTTGGGTTCAGGGGCCGGGCGTGCCACCGCGAGTGCCTCGCCCAGATCCACGTTTTTCGAGAACAGCGCACGTCCGATCAAAGTGCCCGCGATATTGGGGATGTATTTCAGCCGCGCCACATCGTCCAGCTCGTGCACGGTTCCCGCAGCAATCACCTGATGACGGGTCAATCCGGCCAGCTTGCTCAACAAACCCAGCTGTGCATCCGGCTGTTCAATGTCACTGTCAATATCGGTGATCAACACGCTGGCCAGGGGCAGATCGGCATAGGACGCCAGAAAATCCTCGGGCGTGATGGCCACGGGATTGCGCCAACCGTCGGTCATCAATTGGCCCTGCCAGACATCGGCCGCCAACACGATCTGGTCGGGATGACGGTTGGCAAGCTCTTTCACCATGGCCGGGTCGCGCGCGGCAATGGTGCCCAGCACGATCCGCCCGGCCCCCTTGTCGATCCAGCTTTCAACCCTGTCGCGGGTGCGAATACCGCCCGCGACCTGGACCGAGCAGCCTGTGTGTTCGATTATGGTTTCGATCAGCGCAGTGTTTTCTCCGGTGCCATCCACCGCATCGAAATCGGTGACATGTATCCACTCGGCTCCCGCCTCTGCGAAACCTTGCGCCGTTTCCACCGGATCCACATGCCATATCGAGGGCTCTTCAAGGCGCCCACGATGCAGCGTCACGCAACGCCCGTTCTGCAACTCAAGTGTAGGATAGATGATCATGGATCGCCTCCTTCGCCAAACCATCGGTGGTTTAGTGAAACAATACCATATCCCCGCGAGCGTGACCAAATTCGGCTGAATGCACACCGAAAGCGGCGTGGACCAAAGAAACCGTCACAAAAAGAAACGGCCCGCCGAATGGCAGGCCGTTTCCGGGATGGATAATCCTGAAAGCTTAGACAGCTTCCGAGATGAATTTCACGGCGTCGCCGAAAGTCTGAATGGTCTCAGCTGCATCGTCCGGGATCTCGATCCCGAACTCTTCTTCGAAAGCCATGACCAGTTCGACGGTGTCCAGGCTGTCTGCGCCCAGGTCGTCGATGAACGAGGCCGATTCCGTTACCTTGTCCTCTTCCACACCCAGGTGCTCAACAACGATTTTTTTCACGCGATCTGCGACGTCGCTCATGATGAATCCTCACGTTTTTCAGGCACATGGCCTTTTTCGATAGACCCGGGATGGGCCACTTAGTTTACAGCGTGTTACGCCAATATCCCCCACCCCGAAAGGTATGTTGGAGAAAAACATGCGCCGCCTATAGCACATCGCATTAGATAGGCAAACGCTTTAGACCTTCAATAGGTCAGGTGGCCCGGCGTTCCCACCCGGCCAACCCCGTCATAACATTGCCATTCCACCGTTCACATGGATTGTGGCGCCAGTGGTATAGCCCGCCTCAGCCGACGCAAGATAAAGCACGGCCGCCGCGATCTCTTCCGGGGTTCCCATCCGGGCGGCGGGGATTTGCGCGTTGATCTTGTCTTTCTGGTCCTCGGTCAGCTTGTCGGTCATTGCCGTCGCGATGAAACCGGGGGCCACGCAGTTCGCCGTAATGCCGCGGCTGGCAACCTCGTAGGCTATGGATTTTGTCAGGCCGACCATACCCGCCTTTGACGCGGCATAGTTCACCTGCCCCGGATTGCCGGTCGCACCAACGATCGAGCTGATGTTGACGATCCGCCCCCAGCGCGATTTCATCATCGGGCGCATGACGCCCCGACACAGCCGCATGGTCGAGGTCAGATTGACATTGATCACGCTATCCCATTCCTCATCCGACATGCGCATGAAAATCTGGTCCCGTGTGATCCCGGCGTTGTTTACCAGAATATCGACGGACCCCATCGCCTCGACGGCCTGTTTCGGCAGGGCATCTACGGCCGCACCATCCGACAGGTTGCAAGGCAGAACATGGGCCCGCTCTCCCAGTTCGGCGGCCAAAGCCTCAAGCGGTTCAACACGGGTGCCGGACAACGCCACGGTCGCACCCGCTGCGTGAAGCGCCTTGGCGATGGCCCCGCCAATGCCGCCCGAAGCCCCCGTGACCAGCGCATTCTTTCCAGACAGATCAAACATTTATCGTTCCTTCTTCATATCCCGTCAGGCTCCATTCCCGTCGAAGGGAATGACAGGGATTCTCGAAAATCCCCGCACCCGCTCACCCATTCAGCGCCTCGACCGCGGCGGCCACGTCTTCGGGCGTGCCTACAGCGCGTGTTTCAACATCTTTCGCAATCCGCCGGATCATGCCGGACAACGCCTTGCCGGCGCCGATCTCCCAGATCTCGGTCACGCCCTGCGCTGCCATCCAAGCGACGCTTTCGCGCCAGCGGACCGAACCGGTCACCTGCTCGACCAGCAGCGACCGGATCGTGGTCGGGTCGGAAATCGCCGCTGCGCGCACATTGGCGACCAAGGGCACCGCCGGACGCTCCATCTCGACATGCGACAACGCTTCGGCCATGGCTTCTGCGGCTGGTTGCATCAGCGCGCAATGGAAGGGCGCGCTGACTGGCAGCAGGACCGCACGGCGTGCGCCTTTGGCCTTTGCAATTTCGACGGCGCGTTCCACTGCTTCCTTGTGGCCGGACACAACCACCTGTGCCGGATCATTGTCATTGGCGGCCTGGCACACCTGATCGTGGGCGGCTTCCAGGGCCACGGCTTCCGCGGTTTCGAAATCCAGACCAAGAAGCGCAGCCATGGCACCGATGCCGACCGGAACCGCCTCTTGCATGGCTTTGCCGCGTGCTCGCAACAAGCGCGCGGTGTCGGCAATCGTGAACGTGCCCGCCGCCGCCAGCGCCGAGTATTCGCCCAGCGAATGCCCGGCGACATAAGATGCCGCCTCGACCGAAACGCCTTCGGCTTCCAGCGCCCGCATGGCCGCCAAAGACGTCGCCATCAGCGCGGGTTGCGCGTTCTGCGTCAGTGTCAAAGCCTCTTGTTCGCCCTCCCAGACCAGCGCCGACAGCTTCTCACCAAGGGCGTCGTCCACCTCGTCGAACACGGCCTTGGCCGTCGGATAGGCGTCGGCAAGGGCTTTGCCCATCCCGATGCTCTGGGCGCCCTGCCCGGGAAATACGAATGCGCGGCTCATGGGCTCTCCTGTTGCTAAGCTTTCCCAACGGGCATAGCGCGCAGGACCGGTTGGTGCAATCCGCTTTGCCAGAAATGGAAACCGGCGCCCGCCAGTCAAGACGCACGCCGATCCGGTTCGCCTTATGGCTGGTTTACGGGGCCGACACCCGCGCCAGCGAAATCGCATTGCCTGTGACCCGCGAAATCCTGCGGTTCTTCGGATCGCGTTTGCGCCGCTCGCCGGTCAGATCCGTCACAAGCCGTGCCTGTATCGGCTCCAGCGCCGCCTCGCTTCCCTCGATCACCTCATAGGCGTCCATCCCGCTGCCGATCCGCGCATACAGCGCCGCATTGCCGGGGCCGTCATTGGTGCGCAGGATCAGAAAGGATCCGATGTCGCTGAACGGAATGCGGGTCTCGGCCCGAAACCGGTTCAGACCGTCCCTGTGCCCGATCCGCAGTTCACACCCCTCAAGGTCCACCTGGGCCTCGACCTTGCGCGCATCGCGGCCATACCAAAACAACATCCATCCGACGACGAACAGAAGGCCGGTCAGCCCAAGCTTCATCGCCATGATCAGCGGATCGGCAAAGGCGTTTGCCGAATAGGACCAGACACCCGCGATGATCAGCAAAAGAACCAGACCGACAAACCGGCCCGCAGCGTGGGTAATCCGCAACAAACCGGCTTCCGCCCCCACCGCGCTCAACCGATACCCCCAAGGGGCCTGAACAATCGCCGGACCGCCCCGGTTCTGACCGGCTGTATCGGATTGGTTGGTGTGTTGAGTGCTACCGTGCATCGTTGAGCCGCCCTTTTCAATTCAATGCCACCGGGATCGACAACGAAAACGCCACTTTTCCCTTAGCCAAATGGCTCGCACGCAACTGTGACGGGATTAGGGCACATGTCAGGTCTTTCGCGGGCAATGACATGGTTAACGCTTTGGGATCGGTTGCGGAGCGGCCCATGGTGCCGCAGGCCGCACACCCGACCGAAACAACCTTGCACCACCGGGGCATACGTGTATAAGGCACCGTCCTTTCCGTGTGTTTATGAACCGCGTGGCCTCTCGTGGATGGGGGCGGAAAGGCGCAAGACCCCATCCTTTGAAGCGCGCTTGAAAAAAGAACTGGAGCTCACATGCCGCTTTACGAGCATGTCTTCATCTCGCGTCAGGACTTGTCCAATACGCAAGCTGAAAACCTCATCGAACATTTTGGCACCGTGCTGGGTGACAACGGCGGTAAAGTCGTTGAAAGCGAGTACTGGGGCGTCAAAACGATGGCCTACAAGATCAACAAGAACCGCAAGGGTCACTATGCCTTCCTGAAAACCGATGCCCCGGCACCGGCCGTTCAGGAAATGGAACGCCTGATGCGCCTGCATGACGATGTCATGCGCGTTCTGACGATCAAGGTTGACGAACACGCCGAAGGTCCGTCGATCCAAATGCAAAAGCGCGACGAACGCGGCGACCGCCGTGGCCGTGACCGCTAAGTTCGAAAGGATCTAACCCATGGCAGCCAAACCATTTTTCCGCCGTCGCAAAGTATGCCCCTTCTCGGGCGACAACGCGCCGCAGATCGACTATAAAGACACGCGCCTTCTGCAGCGTTACATCTCTGAGCGTGGCAAGATCGTCCCCTCGCGGATCACCGCTGTGTCGGCCAAGAAGCAACGCGAACTGTCGCGCGCCATCAAACGCGCCCGCTTCCTCGCCCTGCTTCCCTACGCCGTGAAGTAAGGAGATCTGATCATGCAAGTTATCCTTCTGGAACGTGTGGCCAAACTTGGTCAGATGGGCGACGTCGTCGACGTGAAGCCGGGCTTTGCCCGCAACTTCCTGCTGCCCCAGGGCAAGGCCCTGTCGGCATCCGACGCCAACATCGCCTCGTTCGAAGCACAGAAAGCGCAGCTTGAGGCGCGCAATCTGGAAACCAAGAAAGAAGCCGAAGCACTGGCCGCCAAGTTGGACGGCGAACAGTTCATCGTGATTCGCTCGGCCTCGGACGCTGGTGCTCTCTACGGCTCGGTCACTCCGCGTGACGCCGCAGATGTCGCCACCGAAGCCGGCTTCTCGCTGGACAAGAAACAGGTTGCTCTGAAAGCCCCGATCAAAGAGCTGGGCCTGCACGCCGTGCACGTCGTCCTGCACCCCGAGGTCGAAGTTGAAATCAACCTGAACGTCGCCCGCTCGCAGGAAGAAGCCGAACTGCAAGCCTCCGGCAAATCGATTCAGGAGCTCGCCGCCGAAGCTGAAGCCGAGGCCGAGTTCGAAATCGCCGAGCTGTTCGACGACATCGGCGCCGCCACGTCGGAAGACGAAGATCTGGCCGAAGCCGTCGAGGAAGAAGCCGCTGACGACGAGGCATCGGACGAGGACTGATCCCTCGCCGCAAGATCACTAAAAGGCCGCTCTGATCAGGGCGGCCTTTTTTGTTGCCTGCACAATACGACATAATTGGCCAGCCAACATCACCTGCCCCCTTTACTTCCCCAGACCGCCTTGACACATCATGGCGCTCAAACCGCCACGGAAGGGGCGCGCCATGATCACCACATCCGGAATTCTGCGAATGCTCGGTCCGGCGATTGCCACCACTTCGCCCGTCGAAGCGTTTCGTGCTGGGCTGGGTGCCTTTCTGGGGCTGGGGGTTGCTGGGCTGTTCATTCTGTCACCCTCGGTCGACCTGCGGCTGGGTCTCTATCTTATCGCCCCGTTCGGGGCGACCTCGGTCTTGCTGTTCGCGGTCCCGAACTCGCCGCTTGCACAACCGTGGTCGGCGGTTGTCGGAAACATGATCGCCGCCCTGATCGGGGTGGCGGTCTGCCTGAGCATCCCGGACCGGGCCATCGCGATTGCGGTGGCGGTCGCGCTTACCATCACGCTGACCAGTCTGTGCCGCGCCGTGCATCCTCCGGCCGGCGCCGTCGCCATGACCGCCGCCATGAACCCCGACGCCATGGCCGATCTGGGCTTTCGCTTCGCGCTGACGCCTGTTGCCGCCGGAACCATCCTGCTTGTCGTTATTGCGACACTCTATGCCCGCGCCACGGGGCGCCGCTATCCATTCCGTCAGTTCGAGGATCCGAACACGCATGGCACAGCCGACCCTTCGCCAGTCGAGCGTCTTGACCTGTCCAAAGACGAACTAACTGGTATTCTTGAAAAATACCGACAGTCCTTCAACCTTGGGGTCGAGGATTTGGCCCGCCTGATCGGTGCGGCCGAAATGCAGGCAGCAACCCATCGGACTGGTCCACTGACCGCCACCGACATCATGTCGCGAGACCTTGTCACGGCGCGGCCAGACGACAGCCTGTCACAGGTTGCTGAGCAGTTTCGCCAACACCGTTTCACCGCACTGCCCGTGGTTCAGAACAAAGACGAATATCTTGGGGTGATCTTTCAGATGCACCTGATTTCCAAAGGTCAGGACGAAGCGTTGCGGCAGGACCATCGTTTTGCAAAAGCCATGGCGCGTTTGCTCCGACGTGACCGCACGACCCCCATACGCGCCCGTGAAATCATGGACACAAACCTTCCCCATGCCAATCCAAACACCCCCGTGGCCGCGCTTCTGCCCTTGATGGCCGAAGGCGATGTCGATGCCGTGCCGGTGATCGAACATGAACGAATCCTCGGAATCGTCACGCGAACGGACCTGATCGCCGCCTTGGCCCGTAGCAGCCTCCAGAACCCTGCCCTGCCGGATTCAGGGCAACAAGCACCAATCCGCCCATGACCGTCATTGCGCTGTCCCTGCCCGCAAACCACGCTAATATCACGCCATGACGCATTATCATCGCCGCACGCTTCTTCTTGCCCTACCTGCATTTGCCCTGTCCGGCTGCATGGGGCGAGATCGGGCAGAGAAAACGAAACGCAGCACCGTGCGCGGGTCGTTCAACCCGCCGCTCTATCCCAACGAAACACCAGAACTGCGCGCCTTGATCAACAAGTGGGCCGACCACTACCAGATCCCGCGCGAACTGGTGCATCGTCAGGCGGTGCGCGAAAGCACGCATCGCCCATGGGCGCGCAACGGGCCGTATTGGGGGCTGTTGCAAATCCTGCCGCAAACCGCCCGCACCATGGGCCATCGCGGTCCCGCCAACGAACTGCTGAACCCCGACGTGAACCTTAAATACGCGGGCAAATACCTGCGCGGCGCCTATATCGTGTCGGGCGGCAGCGTCGAAGGCGCGATGAAGTGGTATGCCAAGGGCTACTATTACGAGGCCAAGCGACAGGGCCTTCTGGTTGAAACCGGCCTGCGCCCCGGCTGAACCACCCACCACAAACGAAAAAGGCCGCCCGAACAGGCGGCCTTTCTGATTGAACGGCAAGGCCGGTCTTATTCGTCTTCCAGCGCCTCGACAGCCTTTTGCAGGTCGTCTTTCGACACTTCTTTTTCGCTTACTTCAGCCAGTTCAAAGACATAGTCGATGACCTTGTCCTCGAACAACGGCGCCTGGATTTGCTGGCGCATCTGCGGGTTCTGCTGAACGAATTCGAAGAACTGGCGTTCCTGACCGGGATATTGGCGCGCCTGGTTCATGACCGCCTGGGTCATTTCGGCATCGGTTACTTCGATCTCGGCTTTCTGGCCCAGTTCGGCCAACAGCAAACCAAGACGCACGCGGCGCGCGGCCAGCTTATTGTGCTCGTCCGTCGGCTCGATCTCGGGGTGGTCGTGACCTTCCACATCCGGGTTTTCCTCGTGCCACAGCTGATGCGCAATCTGCTTGGCTTCGGCATCCTGAAGCGACGGCGGCAGATCGAAATCAACCAACTTGTCCAGCGCGTCCAGAAGACCACGCTTCATCACGGCGCGCGCCGCACCCGAAAACTCGGCTTCCAGGCGTTCGGTAATCTGCCCTTTCAGGGCATCCAGGTCTTCTGCACCGAACTTCTTGGCCAACTCGTCATTGATCTCGGCGGCAACGGGTTCCTTGACCTCTTTCACCTTGCACTCGAACACGGCATCCTTGCCGGCCAAGTTCTCAGCACCGTATTCGGCCGGGAACGTCACCTTCACTTCGACCTCGTCACCGGCTTTCGCACCGACAAGTTGCTCTTCGAAGCCCGGAATGAACGAACCAGACCCCAGCGCCAGCGGGTAATCTTCCGCCGCACCGCCGTCGAACGCTTCGCCGTCAACCTTGCCCAGGAAGTCGATCACGACCTGGTCGCCGTCCTTGGCTTTCGACCCCTTCTTGCGGTCTTTGAAGTCCTGCGCGGTTTCGGCAAGGCTGCCCAGCGCTTCTTCGACATCCGCGTCACCGGCCTTCACGACCAGTTTCTCAAGCGTGATGCCTTTCAGGTCGACCTCGGGGATCTCGGGCAGAGCTTCATAGCTCATCTCGATCTCGACGTCGTCGCCTTCTTTCCAGTCTTCATTGGTCATCTTCACGTCAGGCTGCATCGCCGGGCGATCGCCGCTGTCTTCGAAATGCTTGCTCATGGCACCATCGACAGCTTCCTGCATGGCTTCGCCCATCAGGCGCTGACCAAACTGCTTTTTCAAAAGCGCCATCGGCACTTTACCCTTGCGGAAGCCTTTCATTTCGACTTCGGGCTGCGCTTCAGCCAGCTTTTCGTTGACTTTCGCGTCCAGATCAGCGGCCGGAACCACAATCTTATAGCCGCGTTTCAGACCTTCATTCAGGGTCTCGGTGACCTGCATCGTCTCGTCCTTTTCCGTCTTTGGTGCGGGTGGAGGGACTTGAACCCCCACGCCTCGCGGCGCCAGAACCTAAATCTGGTGCGTCTACCAATTTCGCCACACCCGCAAAAACCGTGGGCAGCCCGCACTGTTTGCAGGGGCCGCCCAAATTCGCGCCCTTCTAGCACCAGTATGGGCGGGATGCGAGAGGAAAAACGCCTGCAAACACCCCGGATCGGCGGCAAATCGCGTTGAATTGGTCACAGGCCGCCGGGGATTGGACCGGGTCGGTCACGCAACACCAGAAAACAGGTGATTTTGCCCGCGACCTTGCTAGCGTGCTGGGAACAAGCAGAGCCCGGAAACCGGGCCACAGACGAAGGCAGGATAACGATGACACCCAACCCCTTTCCGGGGGGCGTGGTGGCTGGGGATGTGCGCAGCACTGCTCCAACCGCTGGCCTTGCCCCCGGGGCAGTGATTCAGACCCATCACGGCAATCGATTGATTGAAACACTTGCCGCTGGCGATCGCATCATCACCGCTGACGGCAGCAGCGCACGCATATCGGCGATCACGGTGGCTGTCGCCCCAGCACATGATTTGTGTCGAATATCTCCCGACGCGCTCATCGAAGGACGAGGGGACGGACAAAAAAACCCTCTGATCCTCGCATCGCAACAGATCATACAGGTTTCGGGTTGGCTGGCCCGCGCCATGTTCAGGCGCAATCAGGCGCTGGTGCCAGTCTGTGCGATGGTCGACGGACAACTGATCCGGCCTATGAAGCTGGACGCCGACCTTCCGCTGTTCCAGTTGCATTTTGAAACGCCCGCCCTGTTTCGCGCAGGCGGACTACAAATGCTTGGGGCACCGCAAAAGCAGCACAGCTTCTAGACACCCAGTTTACGAAACACTCTCGGCAACATCTCGGGCAGGTCTTCGGCAATCAGGCCGGGACCAAATTCCAACGCGCATTCCACATGCAGCCACGCCGCCGATTCCGCTGCCTGCATCGGGTCGAACCCACGCGCCATCAGTCCGGTGATGAACCCAGCCAGCACGTCGCCTGACCCGGCGGTCGCCAGCCACGGGGCAGACCGCTCATAAGCTGCCCAGTTGATCGAGCACCGCCCATCCGGGGCCGCGATCACTGTATCCGGCCCCTTGAACAGCACGACACAGCCTGCCCGCGCAGCCGCCTCGCGCGTTGCATCGACCTTGGAATAGGCCGGACCCTTGGTGGCGGGGGCGTTCAGCTTTTCCGAGATATCCGGGAACAACCGTGCAAATTCCCCCGCATGAGGCGTCAGCACGCAGGTCTCATGCACCATCTCGAACAACGCGGCGGGATGATCCGCAAACGCAGTCAACGCATCCGCATCCAACACCGTCGCCCGCTTGGCCGCGAGGGCGACCGGCACAAGTTCGCGCGCCCGGTCCTGCCCCAACCCCGGCCCCAGACACAACGCATTCAACCGCTTATCCGCGAGCATTGCCTCCAACGCCTGCGCATCCCCTACAGGCGACAACATGATCGCATCCAACCGCGCCGCGTTTTCCTGAAGCGCACCGGGGGTTGGCGCAACCGTCACCAACCCCGCCCCGATCCGAAGCGCCCCGCGCGCCGAGAGCCGCGCCGCGCCCCCCTTGCCGGACGCACCTGCAAGAATAAGCGCATGACCGTGGGCGTATTTATGAAACCCCTCCGCTTTTTCCCGAACGCCCTCTGATACAAAGCGCGTTGTTCGCACGATTTCCCGGAAACGAACTGGACCATCCGAAAGGCCAAGCGACACAATTCTCAGCTTTCCCGTCAGTTCCGGCCCGTATTGCAGAAAATGGCCCAGCTTCGCGCGATGAAAGGACACCGTCAGATCGGCCCGGAAATGTGCAAGCCCGCCTGCCGATCCTTCAAGAACCTGACCGCTGTCGGAACACAGCGCACTTGGAACATCTATCGAAACAAATCTCTCAAACGGACGGCCCGCGCGATCACCTGGCCAAACCGCCAATCTCAACTGCTTCAAGACCTCGCCGGCGTCACCTTCGATCGGGCGCGTCAAACCCGTCCCAAAAAGCGCATCGCATACAAGATCAAAATGCACATCCCAAAGGTTGGGGAAAGAACTTGCCTTTAGTTCGCCCACCTCCCCCAACTCCACCCACCGCTCATAATTCACCCGCGCATCCGGCGGCAGCTTCTCGGCGTTGCCATACAACAACACCTCCACCTGCCACCCGCGATCCTTCAGCAACCGCGCCACCACAAACCCGTCGCCACCATTGTTCCCCGGTCCGCACAGCACCACGGCCTTGAACGCCGTCCCCGTTTCTTCTGGCCCCAAATATCCCGGGGAGCCCGAGGGGCTGGCCCCTCGGCCCGCCTGTGCCAGTTCCGGCCATTCCTCGAAAATCGCCTCGACCACGCCCCGGCCTGCGCGCTCCATCAGTTCAAGCCCGGTGACCTCGCCCGACTCGATGGCGGCTTGCTCGATGGCCCTCATCTGGGCCGCTGTCAGCAGTTCGGTCACGGCTCACCCTTCGCCACTTGCTTAAATCTTGAACCAACTGCCTAAATTTTGTGCAGCCGCCCAGAAATTGGCCGCGAACGGCCCCTCGCCACGAGCCTATCCAATTGTCCCCAGATTGGGAAAGTGGTCTTTGGGTCGCAACGCGAGCAACCACACGGGGTATGCAGATGAAAAAGATCGAAGCCATCATCAAGCCGTTCAAGCTGGATGAAGTCAAGGAAGCCCTTCAAGACATCGGGGTGCAAGGCCTTTCGGTGATCGAGGTGAAAGGCTTTGGCCGTCAGAAAGGACATACCGAGCTGTATCGCGGGGCCGAGTATGTCGTCGACTTCCTGCCCAAGGTGAAGATCGAGGTGGTCCTGCCCGCCGACCAGGTGGACGAAGCCATCGAGGCCATCGTCGAAGCCGCCAAGACCGACAAGATCGGCGACGGCAAGATTTTCGTCACCCCCGTTGAACAAGCCATCCGCATCCGTACCGGCGAAACCGGCCACGACGCGATCTGATCCAACAAACAGACAAGATACGAACCAGAGGAATAGCGAAATGAGTGCAAAAGACGTGCTTTCAATGATCAAGGACGAAGACATCGCCTATGTCGACATCCGCTTCACCGATGTGCGTGGCAAGCTGCAACACGTCACCGTAGACTGCGACCTGGTCGACGAGGACTTTCTGGAAGAAGGCTTCATGTTCGACGGCTCGTCCATCGCGGGCTGGAAGTCGATTGAAAACTCGGACATGAAACTGATGCCGGACGTCGACAGCGCCTATATCGACCCGTTCTATGCAGAAAAGACGCTCTGCCTGCATTGCACCATCGTCGAGCCGGACACCGGCGAGAAATATGGCCGCGACCCGCGCGGCACGTCGGAAAAAGCCGAAGCCTACCTGAAATCTTCGGGCATTGGCGATGTGGCCTATATGGGGCCGGAAGCCGAGTTTTTCCTGTTCGACGACGTGCGGTTCTCGAACACCATGAACAAGGTGTCGTTCGAAGTGGACGCGGTTGATGCGGCCTGGAACTCGGACACCGAGTATGAAATGGGCAACACCGGCCACCGTCCGGGCGTCAAGGGCGGTTATTTCCCGGTCAACCCGATTGACGACGCACAGGATCTGCGCTCGGAAATGCTGACCACGATGAAGCAGATCGGCATGAAGACCGACAAGCACCACCACGAGGTGGCCTCGTGCCAGCACGAGCTTGGTCTGATTTTCGACAGCGTCACCAAGCAGGCCGACGAACTGCAAAAGTACAAATATATCATCCACAACGTAGCACATGCCTATGGCAAGACGGCGACGTTCATGCCCAAGCCCATCGCGGGCGACAACGGCACCGGGATGCACGTGAACATGTCGATCTGGAAAGACGGCAAGCCGCTTTTTGCCGGCGACAAATATGCCGATCTCAGCCAGGAAGCGCTGTGGTTCATTGGTGGTATCCTGAAACACGCCAAGACGCTGAACGCTTTCACCAACCCGTCGACCAACAGCTACAAGCGCCTGATCCCGGGTTTCGAAGCCCCCGTTCTGCGCGCCTATTCGGCCCGCAACCGGTCGGGTTGTGTGCGTATTCCGTGGACCGAAAGCCCGAAAGCCAAACGTGTCGAGGCCCGCTTCCCCGACCCGTCCGCGAACCCTTATCTGGCGTTTGCGGCCCTTCTGATGGCTGGCATTGACGGCATCAAAAACAAGATCGACCCAGGCCCCGCACAGGACAAGAACCTCTATGACCTGCCCGCGGAAGAGCTGGAAGGCATCGACACGGTTTGTGCGTCCCTGCGTGAAGCCCTGGAAAGCCTGAAGGCCGACCATGACTTCCTGCTGGCCGGTGACGTGTTCACCAAGGATCAGATCGAAGGCTATCTGGCCCTGAAATGGGAAGAGGTCTACGCCTACGAGCACACACCCCACCCGATCGAATATCAGCTGTATTACAGCTGCTGATACTGGACTGAAGAATACGAAAGGGCGCCGCATTCGGCGCCCTTTTCCTTATCCGGATCGTCATACGACAAGGCATTCCTGCTTGCCGCGATCTTCCGGCTGCGTGAATCTACACGCCGCGAGCCGCGCGATAGGCTTCCAACTGCTTCGCACCTTTTTCGATGCAGATGTTGTCGGCCTCTTTCTCCGACATGTTCGCGGGCTTGGCAATCGCCTCATCCCACTGCACGCGATCGGGTGTATACAACTGACAAGTCACCTTGCCCTTCGGGGTGTTCACCTCGACCGGGGTGCTTTCATAGCTGGAGCGCAAGCAACCCGACAAAACAATCGTCGCGCTTAACAAGACAAAACCAGTGCGTATCATGACATCAACCTTTCAAACCTAGTTACAAACCGGATGGACCGCGACCGGGCACGATCGCCTCCAAGCGTTCACGACACATATTACATGTCCGACCCAGCGATAGTGATACACCCTGATTTTTCAAGTAATATTGCAAAAGACCGTTAAAAAAGTGCAATTCTGCACCAAAGAAGGGCATCATCTGTCAAGTTTCAACCTGTCAGGGATTACCGCCCATTTTTGTCGGATCTACGCTTTGTTCCCGGCAAAAGCGCCAACGCATCCATGGCCTGACTCAGTCGGCAGGTTTCCTGACCACATAGGTATGGATCGAAAACACCACCGCGTCTGAGACAGGAAGCCGCCGCATTCCCTGCCGCTCGACCCTGGTCCATTTCGGGCCATGCTGCGTGGTTTGCCGCCGGTCCTCCTCGCGCCGTGGCTGATGCAGTTCCGGGTCGTCATAGGTCAGGCAGTTTGCCCGCCACATCGGTCGCCCGACCTGTATCCCGTCGAACAGCCGCTGAACCCGCTTCGCGATATCGGCGGTGTAATCCGCGACCGGCTTATGAATGCGGATCAGCGGCTTCATGTATTTCTCGTCCAACGACCAGCTGGCAGGGAAGCATAGCACGGCACCTGTCAGAACGTGTTCGTCCCCTTTTTTCTGCATCAACACAAGGTCTTCCTGCACCATCTTTCCACATGTCAGAAGCGGTGCGTCGCGGTCTATCGGCACCTCGCGACCATCCGGGCAGGTCACGGTGCTCTCTGTCACCACGAAGCCGGTTGTCGCGGCCAAATCTGTCAGAACCGTATCCAGCAACTCGCCCGCGGCAGGGATTGCCGCATGGTTCAGCCGGTGAACGATGTCGGGCTTGTCCCGAATCAGGGAAACCCGGTGCGCCATTTGCGCGGCATAGGCATCGTCTTGCAGAAGCCATTCCCCCGGCAACACCGGTTGCAACCCCGGCAATCGTTGCAGCCGGTCGTCTTCCCACGGGCGGATCGGCAGGTTCGACTGACAAATTTCGACCATGGAACTCTCCGTCTGATGGCGTGCTCAACACTCCTCTGACGAGGGGGGAAAGGCAAGAGGCTGGCAGGTCAGCTTCCAAACGGCAAGGCAAACCGGGCGAACAGGCCGAAATGGTCCGAGCCAAGCCGCTCGATGCGCTGCACACTGCCATCCCCGCCGCTGACCAGCACATGATCAATCGGCACCCGCATCCAGCCCCGCATCTTGGTCAGGGTCACATGCGGTGGTCCGATCCGTTCGGTCGCGCTGACCTCGGTCAGGCGCTTCATCGCGGCGCTCCACGGCACCATGTTGAAATCACCGCCAATCACGACCGGCGCACCCGTATCGCCCTGCGCAAGCCGTTGCAGAATGGGCGAAAGGCGTGCGATATGGGCCGGTTGGCTTTTTGGCCAGGGCCAGTGCAGATGGATCGACACCACCCAGACCGCGCCTTTGGGCGTCATCACCTGCATCGCGGCCAGGCCGTCGGCTTCGGCACAGAACCCCGACCCCGCCACCATCGGCCAGCGGGATGCAACGGCCACACCGCCAACGGTCGCAAAGGGGCAAAACTGCCGCGCCTGATACACCGCGTCCAGCGGTTCGAACACCGCCATGTTTGCGCCGCTGACCTCTTGCAGGGTCAGGAAATCGGGGCGCCGGGCCAACACATCTGCCGACAGCAGGGTCGGGTCTTCGACCAGGAAACGCATGTTCTTCTGATACAGGCTCATCCCCGTGCCGCCGGATGCGCTCAGCGCGCCGCTCATCCAGAATATGGGACCCAGCGCCAAGCCCGCCGCCGCAATGCCCAGCACCGCCCACACGCGCGCACGCGCCAGCCACAGCAAGACCGCCAGCAGCAGAATCAGCAGCGCGATCTGCGGGCGGAACACGGCAAGGCTGTCCCCCGCCGGGTGATACTGCCCCAGATAGCCCGCCCCCAGCACGACAAGCGCCAGCACCAACAGGTTTCTCAAACCGCGTTTAATCATGCGCCTTTGTTACCTACATCGTTCATGAAAGGAACATTCAATCACCACTGCGTGAGCAACGCTCCGCCGATCTTGTGAGCTAAGCCGTGGATGCCCAATGTGCAAGCACGCACCGGGGGAAACTGCCAATGACGACCGAAAAATTCACCTTCACCGGCCATGCAGGTCATACCCTTGCCGCACGGCTGGATCTGCCGGACGGGCCGCATCTGGCAACGGCCGTATTTGCCCATTGTTTCACCTGCGGAAAAGACATCATTGCCGCCCGCCGGATCGCGGCACGCCTGGCCGGTCTCGGCATTGCAGTGCTGCGCTTCGACTTCACCGGGCTGGGCCATTCGGAAGGTGAATTCGAGAACACGCATTTTTCGTCCAATGTCGAAGACATCGTGCTGGCCGCCAAAGCGCTGTCTGATCAGGACATGACGCCAAGCCTTCTGATTGGGCATTCGCTTGGCGGTGCGGCCGTGTTGAAGGCCGCCAGCCAGTTGCCGGATATCAAGGCCGTCGTCACCATCGGCGCCCCGTTCGATCCCGCCCATGTGGTCGAGAACTTCCGCGAAGCACTTCCGCGCATCCGCGCCGAAGGCAGTGCCGAGATATCGCTTGCCGGTCGTCCCTTCCGGGTCAGCGAAGAATTCGTCGAAGACGTGAATGCAAATGACCTGGAAACCATTCTGGGAAAGCTGAAGCCCGCCCTTCTGGTGCTTCACGCCCCGCGGGACGAGGTGGTTTCGATCGACAATGCCGCCCGCATCTTCATGGCCGCGAAACACCCCAAAAGCTTCGTGACACTGGATGAAGCCGATCACCTGATCACCCGCCCCGACGATGCAGAATATGTGGCCGATGTGATCACCGCCTGGGCGGCAAAATACGTCAAACTGACCCCGCCTGCCCCACCCCCCGGCGCCCCCGAAGGCATCGTGCGCGCCAGCGAAGCGGACCCGCGCGGATTCCTGCAGGATATCCAGTCGGGTCCCAACCACCACATGTTTGCCGACGAGCCGCAGGCCTATGGCGGCACCAACAAGGGCATGTCGCCTTACGGGTTTCTGGCGGCGGGGTTGGCGGCCTGCACCTCGATGACCATTCGTATGTATGCCCGCCGCAAGGGCTGGCCATTGGACCATGTGCGCGTGGATGTGAGCCATGACAAGGTCCATGCACAGGACGCCGAAACCGGCACTCGCGACCGGGTCGACCGGTTCCAGCGCGAAATCTGCCTGCAAGGCGATCTGGATGCCGATCAGACATCCCGCCTGCTGGAAGTGGCCGACCGATGCCCGGTGCACCGCACGCTGGAAGGATCCAGCGATATCGTGACCACGCTTGTTGATTGACCGATCAACGGACGGTTCCGGACAACACTTGGCGGGGAAAGATGCGCATGGGCTGACCGGATCGGCTTTTGGCCTTGACCTGCGCCCCCCACACGTCAAAAACCCCCACATGAGTACAGGCAGACTTACCATTGATCTGGACGCCGTGGCCGCCAACTGGCGGGCGCTGGACGCGAAATCCGACCCCGAGGTGCAAACCGCCGCGGTGGTCAAGGCAGACGCCTATGGGCTTGGCGTGGGCAAAGTGGCCCGCGCGCTGGCCGCCGCCGGGGCACGACGGTTCTTCGTGGCCGTGGCCGAAGAAGGCGCCGCCCTGCGCGAAGCCCTTGGACCGGGGCCGGAAATCAGCGTCTTTGCCGGTCACATGGCAGGCGACACAGACATGATCCACGATCTTGGCCTTGTGCCGATGCTGAACTCGGTCGAACAACTGACCCGCCATTTCGAGGCGCTGCCCGGCCACCCGTTCGGTATCCAGCTTGACACCGGCATGAACCGCCTGGGGATGGAGCCTACCGAATGGGGCGCCCTGCGCGATCTTGTGCTGTCCCAGACCCCGCGCCTGATCATGAGCCATCTGGCCTGCGCGGACGAGCCCACACATCTGATGAACCGCCAACAGCTCGACACGTTCCACGAAATGACCGAAGGCGTAGACGTGCCGCGCAGCCTGTCCGCCACGGGCGGTATCCTGATGGGGTCGGATTACCATTTCGACCTGACCCGCCCGGGCATCGGCCTTTACGGCGGGCTGCCTTTTGACAATGCGGACCCGGTAGTGACACTTGAGCTGCCCGTCATACAGATCCGCGATCTGGCAGCAGGCGAAAGCGTCGGTTACTCCAACACATGGGTTGCCGAACATCCTACCCGCGTGGCCACCGTCAGCGGTGGCTATGCCGATGGGATCACGCGCCATATCTCGAACCAGGCCGTGCTGTTTCACCAGGACACGCCCTGCCCGATCCTGGGCCGCGTGTCGATGGACCTGATCACCGTGGATGTGGGCCACCTGACCGAAGACCCCAAGGCCCTGACCCTTCTGGGCGCGCACCAGACCCCCGACGATCTGGCAGACGTGGCTGGCACGATCGGCTATGAGGTGCTGACACAGCTTGGCGCGCGCTATGCCCGCTTTTATGCGCGAGGTCGCGGATGAAACCTCTTACCTATCCATTGGCCGCCCTCGGTCGCGTCACACTTGGCTTTCTGGCCATGGTGGGGCGTGTGTCCATCTTCGCGGGCCAGTCGCTGGGCCATATCGTCCGCCCGCCCTTCTATCCGCGCGAGTTTCTGAACGCGCTTCTGCATATCGGCTATTTCAGCCTGCCGGTGGTCGGCCTGACGGCGATCTTCACCGGTGCGGCGCTGGCCCTGCAAATCTACTCCGGGGGGCAGCGCTTCTCGGCCGAGGCCGTGGTGCCGCAGATCGTCGCCATCGGCATGGTGCGCGAACTTGGGCCGGTTCTGGTGGGCCTGATGATTGCCGCCCGCGTCACCTCGTCCATCGCCGCCGAGGTCGCGACCATGAAAGTGACCGAGCAGATTGACGCCCTTGTCACCCTGTCCACCCACCCGATGAAATACCTGACCGCCCCGCGCGTTCTGGCCGCGATCCTTGTCGTGCCTGCACTGGTGGGCATCGGCGACATCATCGGCATCATGGGCGGCTATATCGTCGGCACCAAGCAGCTGGGCTTCGCGCCCGGGGCTTACCTGACCAATACGTGGAACTTCCTTGAAACGGCCGACATCGTGTCCTCGCTGGTCAAGGGCGCCGTGTTCGGCTTCATCGCCGCCGTGATGGGCTGCTATCACGGCATGAATTCGGGCCGCGGGGCGCAGGGCGTGGGCCGAGCCACCAAAACCTCGGTCGAGGCCGCTGCCGTCCTGATCCTTGCCGCCAACTTCCTTCTCACCAGCTTCTTCTTTGCCACATGATTGAACTTACGAATGTCCATAAGGGGTTTGGCCCCAAGCAGGTGCTGGCAGGTGTGAACCTGACCATCCCGCGCGGCGAAAGCATGGTGGTGATCGGTGGCTCCGGCACCGGGAAATCCGTGCTTCTGAAATGTATCCTTGGCCTGATGACGCAGGACAGCGGCACGATCACACTGGATGGCGAGGATACCTCGCAAGTCGAACGCGACGCCTTCCTTGCCCGTTTCGGGATGCTGTTCCAAGGCGGCGCGCTGTTTGACAGCCTGTCGGTCTGGCAAAATGTGGCGTTTCGCCTGCTGCGCGGATCGCTGGCCCGCCCCAAGACCGAGGCACGCGAGATCGCCATCGAGAAACTGCGCCGGGTCGGCCTGACCCCGGATGTGGCGGACCTCTTCCCCGCCGAACTATCGGGCGGCATGCAGAAACGCGTCGGTCTTGCCCGCGCCATCGCCGCCGAGCCGGAAATCATCTTCTTCGACGAGCCCACCACCGGCCTCGACCCCATCATGTCCGGCGTCATCAACGACCTGATCCGCGAGATCGTGGTCGAAATGGGCGCCACCGCCATGACCATCACCCACGACATGTCATCCGTCCGCGTGATCGCCGACAAGGTGGCGATGTTGCACGCGGGCAAGGTGCAATGGACCGGACCGGTCGGTGACATGGACAGCTCGGGCGATCCCTACCTGACGCAGTTTATTTCCGGCAGCGCCGAGGGGCCGATTGAGGCGGTAAGATAAAGAAACACGTCCGGCAGACCTGCCGAGCCGCGCCGACCCTGTGGATCTTCGCAATTCTCTATCACACTCTAAGCCTCGCCAATCCTGACGACACATCACCATGCTCAAATACCTCAACCTCGCCCTCCTCATCGCCTTTCCCATCGCGTGGTTCGCCCCCCTTATGCGCGCGGGTCTGAACCTGCCGCTCTTTGGTCTGACCGAAGTCAGCGTGGTCTCGGGCCTGCAAGCCCTGTGGGACACGGATGTCATTCTTGCCCTGCTGGTCACCTTCTTTGCCATTTTCGCCCCGATCATGAAGGTGCTGGGCCTGGCTCTGATCCAGTTCGGCATGATGCGCCGTAAGATGCTGCCGGTGTTCAATATCCTTGGCAAACTGGCGATGGCCGACATCTTCCTGATCGCGCTTTACATCGTCATCGTGAAGGGCATCGGCATGGCAAAGATCGAGACCGGATGGGGTCTCTACCTGTTCACCGCCTGCATCCTGACCTCGATCGGATTGAGCTTCGCGACAGCCAAACGCCAGCGCGTCTGACAACTCTTGCAAGCCTCGGTTTCGTCAGGCAAAAAGCCCCATGGCAAAAGCTCAAAAGACCTTCACCTGCAACGCCTGCGGCGCGTCCTCGTCCAAATGGTCGGGCCGGTGCGAGGCTTGCGGAGAATGGAACTCGATCGTTGAAGACGTGCCGCTCAGCGCCGGGCCTGCATCGAAATCGCTGGGCGGCAAACGCGGGGCGGCAATCGTCCTGACCGACCTGTCCACCGATGAAACGCCCCCACCCCGCACCGAAAGCGGGATGGGCGAGCTTGACCGCGTTCTGGGCGGCGGCCTTGTCCCCGGATCGGCCATTCTTGTCGGCGGCGACCCCGGCATCGGCAAGTCCACCCTGCTTCTGCAAGCCGCAGCAAAATTTGCGACCGCTGGCCTGCCCACGGTCTATATTTCGGGCGAAGAAGCCTCGGCACAGGTACGAATGCGCGCGCAGCGGCTTGGTCTGACCAAAGCGCCGGTAAAGCTGGCCGCCGAAACCAACCTGCGCGACATCATGACGACGCTGGACGCCGAACGCCCGGCGCTGGCAATCATCGACTCGATCCAGACCATGTGGGCCGATAACGTGGACAGTGCGCCGGGATCGGTCAGCCAGGTCCGGGCTGCCGCGCACGAGCTTACCTCCTTCGCCAAGAAGCGCGGGATATCCGTTGTTCTGGTCGGCCATGTCACCAAGGACGGCCAGATCGCCGGACCCCGCGTGGTGGAACACATGGTCGATACGGTGCTGTATTTCGAAGGCGAACGGGGCCATCAGTTCCGCATCCTGCGCGCGGTGAAAAACCGTTTCGGCCCCGCCGATGAAATCGGCGTGTTCGAGATGACCGGCAAGGGGCTGGCCGAGGTCCTGAACCCCTCGGCCCTGTTCCTGTCCGACCGTGAAGATCCCGCCCCCGGATCGGTGGTTTTCGCCGGGATCGAAGGCACACGGCCCGTGCTGGTCGAATTTCAGGCCCTTGTCGCGCCCTCCTCGCTAAGCCAGCCGCGCCGGTCGGTTCTGGGCTGGGACAGCGGGCGACTGGCCATGATCCTGGCCGTTCTGGAAGCCCGCTGCGGGATTCCGTTTGCGGGGCTGGATGTCTATCTGAACGTCGCGGGCGGCATGAAGATCGCCGAACCGGCTGCCGACCTTGCTGTGGCGGCGGCGCTACTTTCCGCGCGCGAGGATGTGGCAATCCCGAAAGAGACTGTGGTTTTTGGCGAAATCAGTCTATCAGGGGCGTTGCGCCCTGTGGGCCAGACCGAAAACCGGTTGAAAGAAGCGCAAAAACTTGGTTTCACGTCCGCGATTGCGCCCGCGCGCAGCAAAACCGGCGCCGGTGCCGGGTTGACGATACAGAAGATGGCGGACCTGACCGGGTTCGTCGGTGAGATTTTCGGGGCGGGTTAGCCCCACAGACAGGGACGGTTACAGGCGACGCCTGCACCGAAGTGAGACGACATGGAAGGCTTCACCTTGATTGACGGGATCGTTGCGGCGGTCATCCTGATTTCGGCCATTCTGGCCTATTCGCGCGGGTTCGTGCGCGAAGGCATGTCCATCCTCGGGTGGATCGCAGCGGCCGTTCTGGCCTATATCTTCGCCCCCCGCGCCTTGCCGCTGGTCAAGGAAGTCCCGGTTCTGAAGGATTTCATCGCCGACAGTTGCGAATTGTCGATGATCGCGGCCTTTGCGGGTGTCTTTGCGCTGGCGCTGGTGATCGTGTCGATCTTCACGCCGCTGTTTTCATCTGCGGTGCAGCGCTCGGCGCTTGGCGGGCTGGATCAGGCGCTTGGCTTCATCTTCGGCGTGGCGCGGGGCCTGCTGCTGGTCGCCATCGCGCTGGTGGTTTATGACCGCGTCGTCACCACGGACACGATTGCCATGGTCGATGACAGCCGCACCGCCAAGATCTTTGCCCGCACCCAGGACAAGATCAACGAACAGATCCCCGAGGATGCCCCTGGCTGGATCGTCGGCAAATACGAGGAACTCGTGGGGGCTTGCTCGTCGGGCCTTCAGTAATCGGGCGGCACCTGCAAGTCAGACAGGCGCACCCTTCGGGGTGCGTTTTTCGTTGGCAACAAAGTGATGGCAAATCCGCCCTCGGATTGTGATCGTTTGATGACATATCCCACCGGGTCCAGTAAGAGGGGGCCAACGCCACGGAATCGGAGCCCCTGCCCATGTCCGACACCTTGTCTGCTGCTGCCAAATCCCTGCCCCCCGCACATCCTTTCGATGACGACAAGCTCAAGGAAGAATGCGGTGTCTTTGGCGTCATAGGTTTGGCCGAGGCCGCGAACTTCGTGGCCCTGGGGCTTCACGCGCTACAGCACCGCGGGCAGGAAGCGGGAGGCATCGTCTGCCACGACCCGGAACAGGGGTTCAACTCGGCCCGCCGATTTGGTTATGTCCGCGACAACTTTACCAAGGCCAGCGTGATGGAAACCCTGCCCGGCCCGCTTGCCATCGGGCATGTGCGCTATTCCACCGCCGGATCCAAGGGCGCCGTGATCCGCGACGTGCAACCGTTCTTTGGCGAATTTTCGATGGGTGGCGCGGCGATTGCCCATAACGGCAACATCACCAACGCCAACGCGCTGCGCAAGGAACTGATCGAACGCGGGTCGATCTTCCAAAGCTCGTCGGACAGCGAATGTATCATCCACCTGATGGCGCGATCCCTGCAACGCAACATCCCCGAGCGGATGGAAGACGCGCTGCGCCGCGTCGAAGGGGCGTTCTCGGTGGTCGCGATGACCCGCACCAAGCTGATGGGGGTGCGCGACCCGCACGGGGTGCGTCCGCTGGTGCTGGGCCGTCTGGGCGAAGGCTGGGTGCTGAGTTCGGAAAGCTGCGCGCTGGACATCATCGGCGCCGAACTGGTGCGCGAAATCGAACCGGGCGAGATGGTCGTGATCTCGGATGGCAAGGTCGAAAGCAGTTTTCCCTTCCGCCCGCGCCCTTCGAAATTCTGCATCTTCGAGCATGTCTATTTCTCACGTCCCGACAGCATCATCGGTGGCAAATCGGTCTACGAAACCCGCCGCCAGATCGGGGTGGAACTGGCGCGGGAAAACCCGGTGGATGCCGATCTGGTCTGCCCGGTGCCCGACAGCGGCACGCCTGCGGCGATCGGATACAGTCAGGAAAGCGGCATTCCTTACGCGATGGGCATCATCCGCAACCAGTATATGGGCCGCACCTTCATCGAACCGACCGAGCAAATTCGCGACATGGGCGTGCGCCTGAAGCTGAACGTCAATCGCGCCCTGATCAAAGGCAAACGCGTGATCCTGGTCGATGACAGCGTGGTGCGCGGCACGACAACGCGCAAGATCAAGGACATGTTCCTGGATGCGGGCGCCAAGGAAGTCCATTTCCGCATCGCCAGCCCCCCCACGGCCTGGCCCTGTTTCTATGGCGTTGATACGCCTGAGCGGGAAAAACTGCTGGCCGCCACGATGAGCGAGGACGAGATGCGCGAGCATCTGAAGGTCGACAGCCTGAAATTCATCTCGCTCGACGGGCTGTATCGCGCGGTCGGCGAAGCGACAGGCCGCAAGAAGGATTGCCCGCAGTATTGCGACGCCTGTTTCTCGGGGGAATACCCGGTGACGCCTGCCGACCAGATCGAAAAAGGGTTCGAACTGAAAGCGGCAGAGTGACGCGGCCCATGCCCGCCTTTTCTTTCGCCTTGCCCCTGCCGTGAACGAATGCGATGACGCAGCCATGACCGAGACACAGAAAATCGCCCTTGTTACCGGCGCCTCGCGCGGCCTTGGCGCCGCCTTGGCGCTTGAGCTGTCCAGAACGCACCACGTCGTCGCCGTGGGCCGCACCACCGGCGCACTGGAGGAGCTGGACGACAAGATCAAGGCACAGGGCGGCTCGGCCACGCTGGCGCCGATGGACATCACCAACCGCGATGCCATGGCCCATCTGTGCCGGTCGATCCATGACCGCTGGGGTCCGGTCGATATCTGGGCACATACCGCGATCTATGGCCCGGCGCTGATGCCCACGCCCGACCTTGACGACAAGGGCTGGACGCAGGCGCTGAACACCAACGTGGAAGCCACGCGGACCTTGATCTTCATGGTGAACGCCCTGATGACCGATGACAGCACCGCCCTGTTCTTCGCCGACGACCACGCGGGCGAGAAGTTCTTTGCCGGTTACGGTGCCACCAAGGCCGCGCAAATGGCTCTGGTGCGCAGCTGGGCTGCTGAAAACGCCAAGCTGGGACCACGGGTCGTGATCGCCGAACCGAAACCGCTGGCGACCTCGATGCGGGCCCGTTTCTTCCCCGGCGAAGACCGCAGCAAGCTGGCCCCCGTCGACGGGGAAGCCAGGCGTATTCTGTCCGAAGCCGGGCTGGCCTGAACCACGTTTCCCAAGACAGGCTGTCCGAACCCGGCGCCGCGCTTGCCGCGCGCGCCAAGCTGCCTTATTGAGAAAACGACACCGCGCCATTTCAAGGCCGGACCGACGGGCAGAAGGGCAGAAGGGCCAAACCATGCGCATTCTCATCACCAATGACGACGGGATCAACGCGCCGGGGTTGAAAGTGGCCGAAGCCATCGCGCAAGAGGTCGCACAAGAACTTGCAGGCGAACGGGCCGAAATATGGACCGTCGCCCCGGCGTTCGAGCAATCCGGCGTCGGGCATTGCATATCCTATACGCATCCCTTCATGATCGCCGAACACGGCCCGCGCCGGTTTGCCGCCGAAGGCAGCCCCGCCGATTGCGTGATTGCGGCCATCTACGACGTGATGCCGGACCGTCCCGATCTGGTAATCTCGGGCGTGAACCGGGGCAACAACTCGGCCGAGAACGCGCTGTACTCGGGCACGCTGGGGGCTGCGATGGAAGCTGCCTTGCAGGGCCTGCCCGCCATTGCCCTGTCGCAATACATGGGGCCAGGGACCAGGGGGTTGGGCAACATGTTCGATGCCGCAGCCACATTCGGCGGCGATGTGCTGCGCCGGCTGCTGGCCGACGCGCCCTGGGATCACGGCGCCGATTACCGGCTGTTTTACAACGTGAACTTTCCACCCGTCGCCGCCGATCAGGTCAAAGGCATCAAGGCCGCCCCGCAAGGCTGGCGCCATGACGCGTTTTTCGGGATCGAGGCACAGAACAGCCCCTCGGGCCGCAAGTTCCTGTGGATCAAGGGCGGGCCGCAAGCCAATCCGTCCGGACCCGGCATGGATGTGACGCACAACCTTGACGGCTATGTCTCGGTCACACCCATGCGCGCCGACCTGACCGCCCATGACCATCTGGATGCACTTGGGACATTGTTTGAATGAGCGACACGGGTGCAACAGACGCGGAACGCAAGATGCAGTTCCTGTTTACCCTGCGCTCGAAGGGCGTGACCAACCCCCGTGTCCTGTCCGCGATGGAAGAGATCGACCGCGGCCCCTTCGTGCGCGGCCTGTTCGCCGAACGCGCTTATGAGGATATGCCTTTGCCAATTTCCTGTGGGCAGACGATCTCGCAGCCCTCGGTGGTTGGCCTGATGACACAAGCCGCGCAGATCAACCCGCGTGACAAGGTGCTCGAGGTGGGCACCGGGTCCGGGTATCAGGCGGCCATCCTGTCGCGGCTTGCGCGCCGGGTCTATACGGTCGACCGCCACCAGAAGCTGGTGCGCGAAGCGCGCGAGCTGTTCGAAGCAATGGACCTGCACAATATCACCGCCATCACCGGCGACGGATCGCGGGGATTGCCCGATCAGGCCCCGTTCGACCGCATCATTGTGACCGCCGCCGCCGAGGATCCGCCCGGTCCCCTCTTGGCGCAGCTTGCCATTGGCGGTATCATGATCGTGCCGGTGGGGCAGTCCGACGCCGTGCAAAGCCTGATCAAGGTGACGCGCAGCGAAGACGGGTTCGATTACGACGAGCTTCTGCCGGTGCGTTTCGTGCCCCTTTTGGAAGGGCTGGGGCAGGACTGACGCAACCAGGATGATCCGGGACGCCGGAAACGCGGGGCCATTGCCCTGCACAGCAGTGAAAAGGCCCGACAACAGGGTCACAACCAGAGCCTGACAACGGGCCAATGGATTGAGGAACGAGCAATGCCACTTTCATGCACGACCGAAACGCGTGCGCCCCGCACCTTGCGGCGGCGCCCTATGCGCTCTGCCGCCCTGATCGGGGTTCTGGTGGGGCTGACGGCCTGTGACAAACCCTTTGATCTGGATATGCGCCGCTTTGCAGCGGGGGGCTTGTCCACGACGGAAGCCGCCCAAAACGCCGCGACGGCTGCACGACCGCAGGCCGACGCGCGCGGCGTGATCTCGTATCCCAGCTATCAGGTGGCGGTGGCCAAACGCGGCGACACGGTCGCACAGGTCGCAAGCCGCATTGGTATGGCCCCGGCCGAGTTGGGCCGCTTTAACGGGATCGCCGTCGACGCCCGTTTGCGCGAAGGCGAGGTTCTGGCCTTGCCCCGCCGCGTGGCCGAACCGGCAACCGGCGTGATCCAACCCAATGACAGCATCGACATCACCACCCTGGCGGGTGACGCCATCGACCGTGCCGATGGCACGACACCCGCGCCGACGGCTACCGCGACATCGGGTGAACAACCGACCCGCCACCAGGTGAAACGCGGCGAAACCGCCTATTCCATTGCGCGCAGCTATGGCGTGTCGGTCCGTGCACTGGCCGACTGGAACGGTCTTGGCTCCAGCCTGACGGTGCGCGAAGGCCAGTATCTGTTGATCCCGGTGAAGGTGGACGCGCCGGTTCAGACCGCCAGCGTCAGCCAGCCGGGCCAAGGGTCCGCCACCCCCACGCCGCCTTCCTCGGCACTGCCCCTGCCCGAGGATGAGGCCGCACCGCAGAAGGTTGCCGCCCCGGCCTCACCCAAGCTGGAAGAGGACCGCACCGAGGCCAGCACCGCCCGTATGTCGCTGCCGGTTGCGGGCAAGGTGACCAGCCTGTTCGATGCCGAGAAAGCTGGATACATCCTGGTGTCGGCCAAACAGGGGGATCCGGTCAAAGCCGCGGCCAACGGCACGGTGCGGCTGGTGTCCAAGGATGTCGAAGGGGAAGAAATCGTGGTCATCGACCACGGCAACGGCACCCAAAGCGCCTATAGCTTCATCGAGGGCATCAGTGTGAAGAAGGGCCAGTCGGTGAAACGCGGCCAGCAGATCGCGTCGGCGTCCAAGAACCAGTATAACGCGATCCAGTTCCTTGTGTTCAAAGGAACCGAGCCGGTCGATCCCATGCCCTATCTGAACTGATCCCAAGCGATCAGGTCATAACAGGGGCGGCCAGTCGGTCGCCCCTTTTTCATGAGGGATCACAAGGTGATACGGAACAAGGCAAACCCACTGTCGGACATCCCGGCCTCTTCCATGGTGACACCTTCCACGCTTGCCGCATGTTTCGCCGCCGCTGGTCCGGTTTCAAACAGGACCGAGGTGTTTTCCATCGGCGCGAAGGTCCAGTTGGCATCGGCTTTTGGATTGATCGTGCCTTTCTCGACGATGTAACGGACGATCACGTCGCGGTTGGTGTCCGGCCCTTCGAAGATGATCGTGTCACCGCCAGCGCCAGGGAAATGCCCCCCGCCGCCCGCACGGTAGTTGTTGGTCGCGATGATGAATTCCTGTTCCTCATCAATCGGTTGCCCGTCGAACTGAAGGTTGACGATGCGATGGGCATCTGGTGCTACCACCTCGCCATCGCCGTTATAGCGGGCGGGCTGGCTCAGGTCGATCTGATAGGTCACTCCGTCGATCACGTCGAAATTGTAAGACGGCATCTCGGGGTTCAGCAGCACGGCGTCCTCGGCCCCCGGTTCGATCTGGTTGAACATGCCCGCCGACCGTTCCAGCCATTCACGCACCGTGGCCCCGTTGATCCGCACCGCCCGCACCGTGTTGGGATACAGATACAGGTCCGCGACATTCTTGATCGCCACATCACCCACCGCAACATCGGTATAGTAATCCGGTCCCCCGCGCCCTCCGGCCTTGAACGGGGCGGCGGCAGACAGGATCGGCAACCCCTCGTGTTCCGTGCCCTTCATCATCTGTTCGATATACCAGGTCTGGGCGTTCGATACGATCTGCACCGACGGATCGTCAGCGACCAGCGCGAAATAGGAATGCAGCGGCGCATCGGTCTTGCCAACCGCGCGGCGCACATATTCCAGGGTCTCGTCATGCTCTTTCTGCGCTGACGCCAGAACCTCGGCGCTGCTGTCCACCAGGGGCGTGATCGACCGATCCTCGTTGCGTTGATAGATCGGGCGCGCTTCGCAGGTGTGCGACACCACGCGCCACGCCCCGCCATCATGTTCCAGCATCAGGTCAATCAGACCCATATGTGAGCCCCAGAACCCGCCCATAACGGCCGGAATGCCCATCAGGGTGCCCGCCTCGACATCCGCGCCGGCAAAGTCGGCATAGGTGTCGGAGGGGAACACAAGGTGGGAATGACCCGTCAACACCGCGTCGATCCCTTCGACCGCCGCCAGGGGGATCGAGGCGTTTTCCATGCCGTCGCTGTGATCCGCCGCGCCAATGCCCGAATGGGACAGGGCAATGATCAGGTCTGCCCCTTCTTCGCGCATCTGCGGGATGTAAGCGCGCGCAGCCTCGACAATATCGCGGGCCATGACGTTGCCTTCAAGATGCCGCCGGTCCCAGTTCATGATCTGCGGCGGCACGAACCCGATGAACCCGATACGGATGGGTTGCACGGTGCCACCGCCATTGGTGATTTCGCGATCCACGATCACATAGGGCGGCAAAAGGGTTTCGTCTTCGCGCGGTGTGGCACCCAGCGTCTTGGCGACATTGGCGCAAACAATCGGGAACCCGGCGCCCGCCACGGATTTCATCAGAAAATCAAGGCCATAGTTGAATTCGTGATTGCCCAAGGTCGACGCATCAAACCCCAGCGTGTTCATCGCGTTGATCACCGGATGCGTATCGCCTTCGCTCATCCCGCGCTCATAAGCGATGTAGTCGCCCATCGGGTTGCCTTGCAGGAAATCACCATTGTCCAGCAAGAGCGAATTTGTCGCCTCGGCCCGGATATCCCCGATCAGGGATGCGGTCCGCGCCAGCCCGACCGTGTCAACCTCGCGATCCGAATAATAGTCATAAGGGAAGACGTGAACATGCAGGTCGGTTGTCTCCATGATCCGCAAATGCGCCTGATTCTGCGACGCATGGACGGAATAGGGATGCAGCGCGATGAAACCCGCGGTGCCGGCCAGGAAACCGCGGCGCGATAGGGTAAGAGACATGGGGACCTCCGCTTATGACAAGATTGGAAACAGGCTAGGATGTCATCATGACAGCGAAATGACCCGTTTGGCAAACTCGCACGCGCAGAAACGGCAGCGCCCCGCTGGCATGACAACCTGCGAGGCGCTGAGTTCGGTTTGTTTTTCGTGGTTTGCGCGGTTTATTCGTCCGCGCGCCCCTTGCCCAGATGCTTGCGCAACCGTGACGGCGTTGATTTCTTGCGGTTCTTATAGGGGTTCTGATCCCCCTGCCCGCGCATGGTCAGGCGGATCGGGGTGCCCGGCATGTCGAAATCTTCGCGCAGCCCATTGACCAGATAGCGGCTATAGCTGTCGGGCAGCTTGTCAGGTTGCGAGCACATGACGACAAAGCCCGGCGGGCGCGTTTTAACCTGGGTCATATAGCGCAGCTTGATCCGCCGCCCGCCCGGCGCAGGCGGCGGGTGGGCCGAGATCATTTCGGCCAGCCAGCCATTCAACTGCGCGGTTTTCACCCGCCGGTTCCAGATTTCATGCGCGCGCATCACGGCGGCTTGCAAACGGTCAAGACCCCGGCCCGTCTTGGCCGATATGGTGATCAGGGGCGCGCCACGCAGCTGTGGCAGAAGGCGGTCAAACGCCTCTTTCAACTCTTTCAGCTTGGCCTGCTTTTCGGGTTCGGCATCCCACTTGTTCACCGCGACCACCACCGCACGGCCTTCACGTTCGGCAAGGTCTGCGATGCGCAAATCCTGTTGCTCAAACGGGATGGCCGCATCCAGAAGCACCACGACCACCTCGGCGAACTTCACCGCGCGCAACCCGTCTGAAACGGAAAGTTTTTCAATCTTTTCCTGCACCTTGGCGCGTTTTCGCATCCCCGCCGTGTCGAAGATACGTGTCGGAACACCGCCCCAGTCGAAGCGCAGCGAAATCGCATCGCGGGTGATCCCGGCCTCGGGTCCGGTCAGCAGACGCTCTTCGCCGATCAGCTTGTTGATCAGGGTCGATTTGCCCGCGTTGGGACGGCCAATAACGGCCACTTGCAACGGCTTGTCCCGCGTCGGCAGGCGCGGGCCGTCATCAGCCTCGTCGTTGACATCGACATCCGTTTCCGGGGCCATGGCGGCGGCACGGGCCTCGAATTTCTCGGCAATCGGGCGCAGGATATCCAACAGTTCGCCCATACCCTCGCCATGTTCGCCCGACAGGCGGATCGGTTCACCAAGACCCAGCGAAAAGGCTTCCAGATACCCGGCTTCTCCGGCCTTGCCTTCGGACTTGTTGGCGGCAAGGATCACATGCGCGTTCTTGCGGCGCAGGATGTCGGCGAACACTTCGTCCGACGGCAGGATTCCGGCGCGGGCATCAACCAGGAACAGGCAGGCATCTGCCATTTCCACCGCCCGTTCGGTCAGGCGACGCATCCGGCCCTGAAGGCTTTCGTCGGTGGCCTCTTCCAGCCCTGCGCTGTCGATCACGGTAAAGCGCAGATCGCCCAGCCGTGCCTCGCCCTCGCGCAGGTCACGGGTCACACCGGGCTGGTCGTCGACCAGCGCAAGGCGTTTGCCAACCAGCCGGTTGAACAGGGTGGACTTGCCCACATTGGGGCGTCCCACGATGGCAAGGGTGAAGCTCATATCGGTCTCCGGGTCACGTCAAGCGCCCCGCATACACGGTTTGCAGGTCAGCGCAAAGCCAGAAGTTTGCCGTCGCGCGATACCAGATAGGCCGTGCCATTCACCACGACCGGGCGCGTGGCGGCCCCGCCCGGAATGGCCACCTGTCCGACCAGTTCGCCGTTCACGGGATTGAAGCCGCGCATCACCCCGTCGGAGGAGGCCACCCACAGCTTCCCTCCGGCCAGAACCGGACCAAGATTGGCATAGATTGCCTTGCGTTTGCGGGTTTTCGCCTTGGTGTAATAGGGCAGCGGCACGCCCCAGATACGTTCGCCGGTCGCGGCGTCCAGCCGCACAAGCTGTGCTTCATCCGAAACCAGGAACACCGATCCGCCCGTGACCCAAACCGGGCTGACCGCGCCTTCCCGGGCGGTCCAAAGCCGTTCGCCCGACATGTTGATGGCCACGGTGCGCCCCACGGGGTTGCCGGTATAAATCACACCGTCCTTCACCACGGGTTCGCCCGTGATATCCGTCACCAGCGAATAACCACGCCCCGCGCGTTCGCCCGCGATCAGGCTGGACCATGCGCGCGCACCGCCTTTTTTCAAGGCGGCCACCACCTCGCCCGAGGCGAAGGGCAGAAGCGCAAGACGGTCTGTAACCGCCGGCGACGAGACCCCGACAACACCGTCCTGGCTTGGGGTGCCCGACAGCCGCCATTTCACCCGGCCGGTCGCCGTTTCAATGGCCCAGGCGCTGTTGTCGCGGCTGACGACATAGACAAGCCCGCCCGACACGGCAGGCGCACCAGAGCCCGAGGCATCCATTTTCTGCTGCCACTTGACCCTGCCAGTCGCCGCATCAAGGGCACTGACCAGACCAAAGCCCGACGTCACATAGACGGTGCCATCGGCATAGGCCAATCCACCGCCCGACGCGTCATCCGAGCGGTCCGATGGCGGAGTCAGATCCCGCGACCAAAGCGTTGCCCCGGCGGTCGAGGTTGCCACCACCTGTGCACGGCTGTCCAGGGTGAACACGCGCCCCCCGGCGACCACGGGTTCGGCGGTGATCCGGTGCTTGCGGTCATTGCCCTGCCCGATCGACACCGCAAAGCGGAGTTGAGGCGCTGGGGACAACGCCGGATGCTGCACATGGTGGGTCAGGCTGCCACCCAGATGGGTCCAGCTTGCATGATTGACCGCTGCGGGCAGCGCAATCGGCTGCGCACGATCAGCCTGCCCTGCCCCTTCGACAGCGGCAGCAGCGTCGGACAGTTCGCCGGCGCTCATGGTTTGCGGGTTCAGGCTGCGCAGATCCTCACGCTCGCCCGGCAAGATGTATTCCTGTTGCGAACATGCCGACAAAAGGCTTAACGAGACCAAAATACCGGCGCTATGCTTAACCTTCAAAATAAGTTCCCCCGGAATACCACATGTCATATCGAACCGGACCCTGGCCCGGCGCGGACCATCAGGATGCGTCCAATGATCCGCCCAGCGCCACAATCAACTGAGACGCGCGCCGACGCAAGGCCCCAGACGCCTCGTCATCCACCAAAAGGGCGTTCAGGCGGGTGATCGCGGCCTCTGTCTGCCCCTCGTCAACCTCGACCAGCGCCAGCTGTTCTTCGGCCAGCACTCGGAACGGTGCCCCGGCAACGGCCAAGGGCTCCAGCCGCGCGCGCCGCTCGGCGGGATCCAGTCCTGACGCCGTGCGCGAAACAAGCTTCAACTGGGCCAGATCGCGATACAGGCTGTCGATGCCGGGATCATCGGCCAGGGCCTTCAAGGCGTCCACGCCCGCGTTGCCCTCGACCGCCGTCAGCATGGCAACGACCGCCGCTGCATCTCCGTCAACCTCAAGCGATGCCAGCGCGGCTGCCCGCGCACCGGGATCGGCTTGTTCCTCGGCGGCCAGAATGGCATCGCCCAAGGCCTGTGCCGCGGCGCGATCGCTGGCCTTGCGCCATTCATTGAAGGCCGCACCACCGACCAGCAGCACGACCAGCAGAACCGCAATCCAGCCATATTTCCGCATCAACGCATACAGCTTGTCGCGACGCACCTCTTCGCTGACTTCATCAATGAAAGTATCGGTCTCGCTCACGGTCGTGCCTCCGGGTCATAATCTGCCCTTCTTTTGCCCCAACGACGCCCGGATGCCAAGGGGGGTCCCGAACGCGTTGCCGGTCATGGGCAGAATGCCGTCGATGGCTGGTTTTCGGGGGTATGCTGCTTTTCCTGTCGATTGCACAGGTCAGGGAAGCCACACTTGTTCCCGCGGGCGACTGAGCATAGTCTTTCGCCAGTTTGTTTAACGTCGGCAGGTAATCCTATGCGCCTTTTCCCAATTCTCACGGCGATCCTTGTGGTGGCGGGGTTGTATTTTCTGGTGTTTCAACGCGACACACTTGAAACCGCAGCGGGCACACCGGTCGATGAGGTCAGCGCGCAATCCCCGCAGGACGAAACCGCCGCCGAACCACAGCCCGGCAGCGGTGTTTCCGTGGTGGCGCTCAGCAGCAGCGCCCGCGAGATCGAGATGCCCGTCCTTCTGCGCGGCCGCACCGAGGCGAACCGCCGTGTCGAACTGCGCGCCGAAACGACCGGGCAAGTGGTGTCCGCCAAGATCGCAAAGGGCAACCCTGTCGACGAAGGCGATATCCTGTGCCAGCTCGATGCCGGCACGCGCGAGGCCAGCCTGGCGGAAGCAACCGCCCGCCTGGCCGAAGCCAAGGCCCGCGCCCCCGAGGCCGACGCCCGCGTGATCGAAGCCCAGGCCCGGCTGGACGAGGCGACGTTCAACCTGACCGCAGCCACCAAGCTGTCCGAAGGCGGCTTTGCCTCGGACACGCGCGTGGCCAACACCAGGGCCGCGGTGGAGGCAGCGCGCGCAGGCTTTATCGCCGCCCAGTCCGGCGCGGCAAGTTCGGCGGCGTCGATCCAGTCTGCCGAAGCCGCCGTGGCCGCCGCCCGGCGCGAGATCGAGCGTCTGGACATTCGCGCGCCCTTCCCCGGCATACTGGAAACCGACACGGCAGATATTGGCACGCTTTTGCAGCCCGGCGCGGTCTGCACCACCGTGGTGCAATACGACCCGGTGCGGGTGGTCGGGTATGTCTCGGAACTTCAGGTCGACAAGCTGAGCACCGGCCTGCCCGCCAATGTGCGCCTTGCCGCCGGGGCCGAATTGTCCGGCACCGTGACCTTCGTGGCGGATACGGCAGACCCCGTCACCCGCACCTTCCGGGTCGAGGTCGAGATCGGACGCCCCGAGGGTGCCCCGGTCATTCGGGCAGGCCAGACCGCCGAAGTCGTCATCACCGGCAACGGGCTGATGGCACATCTTGTCCCGCAAAGCGCCCTGACGCTGGATGATGACGGGGAACTGGGTGTGCGGATCGTGACAGCGGACGGATTGGCGGGGTTTGCCCCTGTTGCCATGGTGCGTGACAGCGTGGACGGGGTATGGATCACCGGTCTGCCGGACAACACCGATGTGATCATCGTCGGGCAACACTACGTGACCGACGGTGTGGCCGTCGATGTCACCTATCAGGAGCCGGGCATATGATCGGTATCATCGACTGGGCCGCCGGTCGGGCCCGAATGGTCATTGCCTTCGTCATCCTGTCGGTCCTGTCCGGCGCAATCGCCTATGTCAGCCTGCCGAAAGAGGGCGAGCCGGACATCGAAATCCCGGCCCTGTTCGTTTCGGTCCCCTTTCCCGGCATCTCGGCCGCCGACGCCGAACAACTGCTTCTGCGCCCGATGGAAACAGAACTGGCCGACATAGACGGGCTGAAGACCATGTCCGGCACCGCCGCCGAGGGATATGCGGGCGTGGCGATGGAGTTCGAATTCGGCTGGAACAAGACCAATGTCATGGCCGATGTGCGCGACGCCATGAACTCGGCCGAAGGGAAGTTTCCGCAAGGGTTCGACAGCTATTCCGTGACCGAGATCAACTTCTCGGAATTCCCGATCATCATCGTGAACCTGACCGGCAACGTGCCCGAACGCACGTTGGTCCGTCTGGCGCGCGAATTGCAGGACCGGCTTGAAGGGCTGGACGCGGTTCTGGAAGCATCCCTGACCGGCTATCGCGACGAAATGCTTGAGGTCGAAATCGACCCGCTGAAGCTGGAGGCCTATAACGTCACGGCGGGCGAGCTGATCCGGGTCGTGCAGAACAACAACCAGTTGATCGCGGCGGGCGACATCAAGACGCCGACCGGATCGACGGCGGTCAAGATCCCGTCATCCTTCGACGAGGTGCAGGATGTCTATGACCTGCCGGTCAAGGTCAACGAGGACAGCGTGGTCACGCTGGGCGATCTGGCGACGATCCGGCTGACCTTCGAAGATCGTGAAGGCACGGCGCGGTTCAACGGGGATACGACGGTTGCGCTTCAGGTCGTGAAGCGCAAGGGCTATAACCTGATCGACACCGCCGCCGAGGTGCGCGGGATCGTCGAGGATACCCGGAACGCCTGGCCAGCCGAGCTGCAACAGGCGGTGAAGATCGGCACCTCGAATGACCAGAGCTATGTGGTCGACAGCATGGTGCGCCAGTTGGAAGGTTCGGTGATCACCGCCATTTCCCTGGTCATGATCGTCGTGCTGGGCGCGCTGGGGATCCGGCCCGCGCTGCTTGTGGGATTTGCTATCCCGACTTCGTTCCTGCTGACCTTCGCCCTGTTCGGCGCGCTTGGGGTCACGATCTCGAACATCGTGATGTTCGGGCTGATCCTTGCTGTGGGGATGCTGGTGGACGGAGCCATCGTGGTTGTCGAATATGCCGACAAGAAGATCAGCGAAGGTGTGGGACCGATGTCGGCCTATACGGCGGCGGCAAAACGGATGTTCTGGCCCATCGTCAGTTCGACCGCGACCACACTGTGTGCCTTCCTGCCCATGCTGTTCTGGCCCGGCATCCCCGGCGAATTCATGGGTTGGTTGCCCAAGACGCTGATCTTTGTGCTGATGGCGTCGCTGTTGGTCGCGTTGATCTATCTGCCTGTGGTGGGCGGCGTGTCCGGCCGGATCAGCCGTGCCATAGGGTTCCTGTCGGATGCGATGCGCGGGTTGCCCGTCTGGCTGCGCCTGCTTCTGGTGCTGCCGTCGGCCTATGTGCTGGTGCTGTCGGGTTTCCAATTGCTGAACCCCGGATACCTGTTCGGTGGCACGCCGCCTTTCGAAGGCGCGATGGCAATCCTGCCCGGAGCATTGATGTTCGTGCTGGGCGCGACGGCGACGACGGTCACGCTTGGGTCGCTGACCTGGCACCGCGAAGCGAAAACCGTGCAGGGCGGGTATCGTCGGACCCTGTTTGGGCACCTGATCCACTTTGTTTCCGGCAATCCGGTCATGCCGCTTGTATCCATCGCCCTGGTGATCGGCTTCGTGGTTTCCACCTTCGTGCTCTATGGTCGCAACAATCTGGGGGTCGAATTCTTTGCCGACAGCGAACCCGAACAGGCCATCGTCTATGTCCGCGCCCGCGGCAACCTGAGCCTTGAAGAACAGGACGCGGTGGTCAAACAGGCCGAAGAAATCGCCCTGTCGACCAAGGGCATCGAGACCGTCTTTGCCTTTGCCGGCTCCGGTGGATTGAACCAGAACACCGGTGGGGCCATGGGGCCACGCGACAGTATCGGCCAGTTGCAGATCGAATTGGTGGCGTGGGAAGATCGACCGTCGATCGAGCAGGATGCACCGTTGCTGGGGCTGATCCCCTTCACCACCTCGGAAATCGACCCGGAATATGATGGCGACGCGGTCATGGCACGGTTGGAAGAACGTCTGGCCACCCTGCCCGGCATCCGCACCGAGGTCCTGAACCTGAACCGTGGCCCGGCCTCGGCCAAGCCCGTGCATCTGCGCCTGAAAGGCGATAATTGGGACATGTTGGAACAAGCCGCCACCATGGCGATTGCCAAATTCAACACCACCCCGGGCCTGACCGGGATTGAAGACACGCTGCCCCTGCCCGGTATCGACTGGCAGATCGAAGTGGATGTCGAGGAAGCCGGGCGCTATGGCACCGATGTCGCCACCGTCGGGGGGATGGTGCAGCTTGTCACCAACGGCATTCTTCTGGACACGATGCGGGTTGACAGTTCAGACGAGGAAATCGAGATCCGCGTGCGCCTGCCCCGGAAAGACCGGGTCCTGTCGACGCTGGACGGATTGAAGATCCGCACTGCCACGGGGCTGGTGCCAATGTCCAACTTCGTGACCCGCAAGCCTGTGCCCAGCCTTGCCCAGATCGACCGCGTCGATCAAAGCCGATACTACGACGTGAAAGCCGGTGTGCAGGACGATCTGGTCCGCCTGACCGATCCTGATGGGGAAGAGCAATATGTCCCGGCAGCCGAAGCAGACCGGATCATGGCCACCGGCGACGGGGTCGGTCTGACCCGAACACCTGTCACGCCAAGCGACCGGATTGCCGCCCTGACCACCTGGATCGAGGACGCCGGGCTGCCATCCGGTGTCACCTATGAATGGACCGGCGATCAGGAAGATCAGGCGGAAAGCCAGGCCTTCCTGGGTCAGGCCTTCATCGGCGCGCTTGGGATGATGTTCATCATCCTGCTGGCGCAGTTCAACAGCCTTTATAACTCGGTTCTGGTGTTGCTGGCGGTGGTCCTGTCAACCACGGGTGTCCTGATCGGGATGATGGTGATGCAGCAACCCTTTTCGATCATCATGACCGGCACCGGGATCGTCGCGCTGGCGGGGATCGTGGTGAACAACAACATCGTGTTGATCGACACCTATCAGGATTACGCCCGCTACATGCCCCGGATCGAGGCGATCACCCGCACCGCCGAGGCCCGCATCCGCCCGGTTCTTCTGACCACGATCACCACGATGGCCGGGCTGGCCCCGATGATGCTGGGCCTGTCGCTGGATTTCTTCAACGGTGGCTATTCGCTCGACGCGCCGACCGCGCTGTGGTGGAAACAGCTTGCGACGGCGGTCGTCTTCGGGCTGGGGATCGCAACGGTTCTGACGCTGGTGTTCACGCCGTCGATGCTGGCGCTGCGGATATGGGTGTCCGCCGGGGCCTATCGCTCGGTCAATGGATTGCGGGCGCTTGCGGCCCGTTCGGGCCAGACGGCACGGGATGCAGCGCTGGACAAGGCCGCCCGCAAGCAACCCCTGACCGATGTGGTATGGGTCGGCGCATCGGAACTGGGCGAGGTCGGGCAAGACCCGTCGGCGCCCCCCGCCCCCGCACATCCCGATGGCTCCGATCTGCCTGATACTCAGGCCGAAGCCGAGGACACGGGCCAGGCCGCCACCGACACCGAACAGCCCGGCGCCACGGATACCGACAAGCCAAAACCGGGCCGAAAAGGGCCATTGCGGGCCGCCGAGTAGCCGAAACGGGGGCATTGGGGACCTGTCTGCCGGTGATCAGGCGCCCCATCCGCCCCGCGCGTCACATCACGCCGCTGCGATATCCGCTACCTCGTCTTCGCTGGCCTGACGCGCCCACATGGCGGCATAGCGCCCGCCCTTGTCCAGCAGAAGATCATGGCTGCCGCGCTCCACCACCTCGCCGGCTTCAAGCACGACGATTTCGTCGGCATCGACAATCGTCGAAAGCCGGTGGGCGATGGTGATCACCGTGCGCCCCTCGCCCATCTCGCGCAGGCTTTCCTGAATGTCCCGTTCGGTCTGGGTGTCCAGCGCCGACGTGGCTTCGTCCAACAACAGGATCGGCGGGTTCTTCAACAGCGTGCGGGCAATGCCCACCCGTTGTTTTTCACCACCGGACAGCTTCAGCCCCCGCTCGCCCACTTGGGTCTGGTATCCATCGGGCAACCCCGAGATGAAATCATGGATCTTGGCCGCTTTCGCCGCGGCTTCGACCTCCTCGCGCGAGGCTTCGGGCCGCCCATAGGCGATGTTGTAATAGACGCTGTCATTGAACAGCACCGTGTCCTGCGGCACCACGCCAATGACACCGTGCAGGCTGTCTTGTGTCACGTCGCGCACATCCTGCCCGTCAATCGACAGACTGCCCCCGTTCACGTCATAGAACCGGAACAGCAATCGCCCGATGGTGGACTTTCCCGACCCGGACGGCCCGACGATCGCAACCGTCTTGCCCGCGGGCACATCAATCGACACGCCTTTCAGGATCGGACGCTCTGGATCATAACCAAAGCGAAGATCATCAAACCGCAGCGCGCCGCCCGTGACCCTGATGTCCGGGGCGCCGGGCTTGTCCGTCACCTCGGCGGGTTGCTCAAGCAGGTCAAACATCTCGCCCATATCGACAAGCGACTGGCGAATCTCGCGATAGACGGTGCCCAGAAAGTTCAGGGGCATGGTGATCTGGATCATATAGGCGTTGACCATGACGAAATCGCCGACGGTCAAGTCACCTTTCTGCACGCCAACCGCCGCCAGAACCATAACCCCGACCAAGCCCAACGTGATCAGAAGCGCCTGACCGAAATTAAGGAACGCCAGCGAATACGAGGTCTTGAGCGCGGCCTGCTCATACCCTGCCATCGCCACGTCATAGCGTTCCGCCTCGCGCATTTCGGCACCGAAATACTTGACGGTTTCGAAATTCAGCAGACTGTCGATGGCCTTCTGGTTGGCATCCGTGTCCTGATCGTTCATCTCTTTGCGGATGCGCACCCGCCATTCGGTCACTTTGAAGGTGAACCAGACATAGGCGCCGATGGTGCCCACAACGACGGCCAGATACCAGACATCGAACACGAAGAAGAGGATGATCGAGATCAGCAGAAGCTCGAGCACGAGCGGCCCCATGGAAAACAGCATGAAGCGCAGCAGGAATTCGACCCCTTTCACGCCACGTTCGATGATCCGCGACAGCCCGCCCGTCTTGCGCGTGATGTGATAGCGCATCGACAGGCGGTGAATATGGGTGAAGGTCTCAAGTGCCAGTTGCCGCAGGGCACGCTGGCCGACGCGGGCAAAGACGGCGTCACGCAGCTGTTGAAACCCGTTGGTCATGATCCGCGCCAGACCATAGGCCAGCGTCAGCCCGATGGCACCCATGGCCAATGCCCAGGCCTCGCCGGTGGCCTCGCCGCTCAGAACATCAACCGCCCCTTTGTAAAGGAACGGCGTCAGGACCGATATGACCTTCGACAACAAAAGCATCACCAGCGCGATGACCACGCGACGCTTCACCCAAGGCTTGTCATCCGGCCACAAGTAAGGCGCAACGCGCTTGATCGTTCGCCAGCCGTTCTTAGGCGCTTCGGTCGAGGTGATGCGGGACGGAGCCATGTGAAACCTTGTCTGGGCCGGCCCACGTGGCCCGCGCAGCGGGATCATACGGGGCTTGCGTCATTTCAATATTTCACCGATATTTGAAATATGGAGCAGAGTCGAGTCCTCAAATCCCTGTCCGCCATGGCACATGACACACGGTTAGAAATCGTGCGCCTGCTGGTGCCCCGTGGCAAAGACGGGCTGGCCGCCGGCGCAATCGCGGAAGCGCTGGGGGTTTCGGCCTCGGGCCTGTCCTTTCACCTGTCGCAACTGGAGGCGGCGGGGTTGCTGACCTCGCGCAAGGCGTCGCGCCACGTGATCTATGCGGCGGACTGCAAGGCGCTTGGCGGTGTCATCGCCTATCTGCTGAATGATTGCTGCGCGCGCGACCCGGATATCTGTGCCTGCACCGGTCAGGACGCAAACACGGACCATCGGGAAGATCACCACCCCGCCTGACGACGCGCCGTATCTTTTGACCTGAGACATCTGATAAAGTCGAAACGCTCTATTCCGCTTCGGGGATCGCAAAGACCTGACCGGGATAGATCAGGTCGGGATCGCGAATCTGCTCGCGATTGGCGGCAAAGACCCGGACATAGAGCGGACCTTCGCCGAGATGTTCGCGCGCGATGGCCCACAAGGTCGATCCCGGCTGCACCGTCACCGCCTCGACCCGCGCTTGGGGCGTCTGAACCTCGGCGCTGCCGACCGCGGCCAGTTGGGCAGGTTCTTCCCGTTTGAACGGCGTTTCGGTGCGTGATGTGACCGACCCGTCCTGGCCCAGTTCATCGACGCGCAGCGTATAGACGCCGCTGTCCACCTTGGGCAACGGCACCCGCCACTGCCCGCTTTCCGACACCTCGCCGATCTCGATCGGTTCATTGTCCAGATAAACGCGCAGATTGG
>JAUHWP010000090.1 GCA_030424645.1 Alphaproteobacteria bacterium | reverse complement strand
TTCTGCGACCAGTGCGGCGTCCAGCTCGGGCTTGCGAACCTCAACGATGTTCAGGTGCAGTTCCGAGTCGGTGATCTTGGCGATTTTCTTGCGCAGGGTTTCGATGTCCGCGCCTTTCTTGCCGATGATCACGCCAGGACGTGCAGTGTGGATCGTGACGCGGCACTTCTTGTGCGGACGTTCGATGATCACACGGCTGATGCCGGCCTGCTTGCATTCGTTCTTGATGAAGTCACGAATTTTCAGGTCTTCCAGAAGAAGATCGCCGTAATCCTTCGTGTCTGCATACCAGCGGCTGTCCCAGGTGCGGTTGACCTGAAGACGCATGCCAATCGGATTTACCTTCTGACCCATTAGGCTTGCTCCTCAACTTGACGCACCTTGATGGTGAGTTCCGAGAACGGTTTGATGATTTTTCCGAAACGACCACGGGCGCGCGGACGACCGCGTTTCATGGTCAGGTTCTTGCCGACATAGGCTTCCGCCACGATCAGCTCATCAACGTCCAGGTTATGGTTGTTCTCGGCGTTGGCGATGGCAGACTGAAGGCATTTCTTCACGTCCTGCGCGATACGCTTGTTCGAGAAGGTCAGGTCATTCAGAGCCTTGTCGACCTTCTTGCCGCGGATCATGCCAGCAACCAGGTTCAGTTTTTGCGGGGACGTGCGAAGCATGCGGGTTTTCGCCATTGCTTCGTTATCGGCCACGCGGCGGGGATTCTTATCCTTACCCATGGCTTACTTCCTCTTCGCTTTCTTGTCGGCTGCGTGACCGTAATAGGTCCGCGTCGGCGAATACTCACCGAACTTCTGGCCGATCATGTCTTCCGTCACATTCACCGGAATGTGCTTCTGACCGTTATAGACGCCAAAGGTCAGACCCACGAACTGGGGCAGAATGGTCGAACGACGCGACCAGATCTTGATGACCTCGTTTTTACCCGACTCGCGGGTTTTCTCGGCTTTTTTGAGGACGTAAGCGTCAACAAAAGGGCCTTTCCAGACAGAACGTGCCATATCTTAACGCCCCTTCTTCTTGGCGTGACGCGAGCGGATGATCAGCTTCGACGACGCCTTGTTCTTGTTGCGGGTGCGCGCACCCTTGGTCGGCTTGCCCCACGGGGTCACCGGGTGACGACCACCCGAAGTCCGGCCTTCACCACCACCATGGGGGTGGTCGATCGGGTTCATGACAACACCACGAACGCTGGGGCGAATGCCCTTGTGGCGCATGCGACCGGCTTTACCGTAGTTCTGGTTCGAGTTGTCGGGGTTCGACACGGCACCGACGGTGGCCATGCATTCCTGACGCACCAGGCGCAGTTCGCCCGAGCTCAGACGGATCTGGGCGTAACCGCCGTCACGACCAACAAACTGAGCATAGGTGCCGGCTGCACGGGCGATCTGGCCGCCTTTGCCCGGTTTCATCTCGATGTTGTGGACGATGGTCCCGATCGGCATCCCCGAGAAGGGCATCGCGTTACCGGGTTTCACGTCGGCCTTGGCCGAAGCGATGATCTGGTCGCCAACAGCCAGACGCTGCGGGGCCAGGATGTAAGCCTGTTCGCCGTCTTCGTATTTCACGAGCGCGATGAAGGCTGTGCGGTTGGGGTCGTATTCGATCCGCTCAACTGTGGCGGCGACGTCAAACTTCGAACGTTTGAAGTCCACGATACGATAGAGACGCTTCGCACCACCACCACGGCGGCGCGACGTGATCCGTCCGGTATTGTTCCGACCACCCGATTTTGTAAGACCCTCGGTCAGGGACTTAACCGGGCGACCTTTCCAAAGCTCCGAACGGTCGATCAGAACCAGCCCACGCTGGCCTGGCGTCGTCGGTTTGTACGACTTGAGTGCCATGCTTTCTGTCTTCCGTTGCTTTGAGGCAGTCACCTGCCTGAGTTACAGGGCCCCGCCCACCATTGGCGAAACAGGTCCCCAAATTCCAAATGTCACAAGGCCCCGGAACGAATCCGAGGCCACGCGACCTGCGCGATGTAACAGGGTTGATGGGGGGTGTCTAGGGGATGGTGGGGGGTTTCGGGTGAAAGACATGCTGTTTCCCGCTCGCGTACTTAAGCGGGTTCCCGAGATATTAACGGCGGCTTTCGGGACTTTGCTGCCGTTGGCTATGCTATTCCCAATGGCCGCAAACGACGCGGCGCCTGTCGATCCCGAGTCGGGAACAGTTTGAACAATAGGTTCAACATGCAGGATGGTTACAGCTTCCTGCCAAAACTCATCCACGCGGCTGAGAACACTAGAACCATCGCGGACAGGGTCCACGTGCCGGGGTAGATGGCAAGGACGGCCGCATCCAGGATGATCGCGAAGACCAGCGCCAGATAGTCCAACCCCGCCTGCCGGGACAGGGAACAGAACTGGATACCCAGGGTCATGAAGATATGGGCAATCCCGCCCAGCAGGCCCGCGCCGATCAACAGGCCAAGTTGCGTCATGTCGACCGGATGCCAAGACCAGCCCGCTGTGGCGGCCCCAAATAACGTGCAGGTCAGCGCAAAATAAAATGCGATGGCCCCAGCGCTTTCGGTCCGGCTGAGTGATCGCATCTGGATCTTGGCGATGGCGGTCAGCACCGCCGTTGCCAGGCCCAACCCGACGCCCAGAAGATAGCCGTCGCGCGCCTGCCCGATGCGCAGTTCCGGCCAGACAAGCGCGATCACGCCGGCAAATCCCAAACCCAGGCCAAACCAAACCCGCGCTCCGGCATGTTCACCCAGTAGCATTCGTGCCAGACCCACCGTGGCAAACGGGGCAAGAAATCCGATTAGGGTATAGTCCGCCAGCGGCAGATACCGCAGCGAGGCAAAGGCTGTGAACATCGCCGCGCATCCCGCCACGCATCTAATCAAGTGCCCGAAGGGACGGCTGGTGCGCAAACCGGAGGGGAATTCGTCGCGCAGCCAGAGGAAGCCAACCAAGGGGATCATGGCGAAAAAGCTGCGATAGAACACGATCTGCCCGGTGGGGATGTCTGCGGCGGCTAGCTTCACGCAAAGCGCCATGCCCGAGAACCCCAGGATCGAGCCGATCCGCAACCAAAGCCCCAGCGTCGGGCGATCCGTGTCCATGGCGCACATCGGATCACTCGATCGCGCGAAGGGGCAGGACCTGCGGCAGCTTCTGCGCGTCCAGCGTGACCTTGGCATCGATACCATACATGGTGCGCAGATTGTCCGGGGTCAGCACTTCGGTGGCCAGACCGGAGGCAATCCGTTCGCCGTTATGCAATCCGGCGATGCGATCGGCATATTGCGCGGCGAGGTTCAGATCGTGCATGGCCACGCCGACAATCGTGCCGTTCTCGCGCGATACCCGCTGCAGGCGGTCAAGCACGAGCAGTTGGTGACGCAAGTCAAGTGCGGCGGTGGGTTCATCCAGCAGCAGCACGCGCGGCTGCCGGAACAAAGCTTGTGTCAGGAATACCAACTGCCGTTGCCCACCACTAATCTCGTCCAGTTGCCTTGCGTGCAGTGCTGTCAGCCCGAATGTGTCGAGCGCCGCCATGGCCTCGTCGGCGATACCAGGCGGCAGGCGCAGACCCAGGCTGCCCAATCGGCCCAGAAGCACAACCTCCAGCACTGTCAGAGAGGATTGCGCGCTTGTATCCTGCGGCATGTAGGCGACCTGGCTACGCTGATCCTCGGGGGTGAGGGGCTGTTCGGCAATCGACAGGCTGCCCTGCATTGTCGCAAGCCCGGCAAGGGCGCGGAGCAGGGTGGATTTGCCCGCGCCATTGCATCCGATCAGGGCGGTTATCTGACCCTCGGGCCAATGATCATTGAACGCGCGGATCACCTGGCTCTTGCCATAGGCGACAGACAGGTTTTCGATCTGCAAACTCACCAATGCCTCCTTTGACCGCGCAGGATGAGGAAGAACAGGAACGGCACGCCGATCAGCGCGGTAACGATGCCGATGGGAATGACCCCACCGGGTGAGACCAGCTTGGACACGACCGAGGCGCCCGTCATGATGATCGCACCCATCATCGACGCCATGGGCAGCAGGATGCGCTGATCTTCCCCCACCAGCATCCGCGCGATATGTGGGGCGACTAGGCCGACAAATCCGATGGTGCCGACAAAGGCGACCGCCGCGGCAGTCAGTAAGGCCACCACACCAAAAAGCTTGATCCTGAGAGCCCGCACGTCCACACCGATGGCGGCGGCCCGAGCATCGCCCAGACGCAGCGCCGTCAGCTGCCACAGGTTCGGCAGCACGGCGAGGCTGCAGACGACAAAGGCAACGGCAACGATGGGCACGTTGCTCCAACTGGCCTTTAGCAACGAACCGAAGAGCCAGAACACGATGGCCTGAAGCACTTCGGGCGCCGCCAGGTATTGCACCAGCGACTGAGCCGACTGGAACATGAACAGCGTGGCAATCCCGGCCAGCACCATGATCTCGGGCCGCATGCCGCGCATCCTGGAAAACGCGAACACAAGCGCCGCCGCCAAAACACACATGGCAAAGGCCGACAAGGGCACGGTCAGCCAAGGCAGGAAAGGCAGCGTGACCCCCGTCAGAATGGCAAGCGCCGCCCCAAACCCGGCAGCGGCGGAAAACCCAAGCGTATAGGGGCTTGCCAACGGGTTGCCGAGGATGGTCTGCATATGCACCCCGGCGGTGCCAAGCGACATGCCCACAAGGATCGCCATCAGCGCCATCGGCAGGCGAATGTCTTGCACGATCACACGGATCATCGGCTCGGCGCTTGCCGGGGCAAAGAGCCCGGTCAGAACCTCGCCCAGTCCCAGCATGGCCGGGCCGGTCAGAATGTCGGCCACAATCAGCGCCCCAAGCACCGCCGCCGCCCCGACAAGCCGGGTCAGGCGCCGCAACATCAAGGCGCGGTATTCTAACGCGTGAGCGTCTGAACGGGCTGTGTCAGGGGCGGCCCGCGCCGCCCCCTTCGTCCTCACAGATGACACCCCATCCGTGGCCGCCATCAGCTGTCGCCGCCGGGCAGTTCGGTCATGTAGGTGCCCTTGAACTCCACCGGCATGTAGGTGGCAAAAAACCGGTCAAGCGACGCCTGCGGATCCACATCCGCGAATTGCTCGGGATACATCGCCTTGGCCAGGAACTGCAGGAATGCATAGTCATAAAGCGTGCGGTTGCCACCGTGATAGACGCCGATGATCCGGTCGTTCTTGACCGCATCCAGACCATCCCAGCCAGGGCGGCTCAGATAGGCCTGCATCCGCTCATGGGTCAGCGCGCTCTCGACGCCCGGCCCCATGATCACCGCCTCGTCGCGCCCGGCCCAACCGGACCCGGCCAGAATGATCACCTGCGGGTTCTGCGCCAAAACGTATTCCGGGCTCAGCTTGCCCCAGTTGCTGATCTGACCATTGGCGATGTTGATCGCACCAAGCTGGTCGATCACGCTGCCCCATTGGGTGCCGGAGTAGGAATTATCAACCGTATCCCGGCCCTTGCGTGCCAGTTCCACGTAAACGCGCGGCGCTGCGTCTTTGGGCAGTGTGGCCAAGCGGGTTTCGACCTCGGCCACGGCGGCGGCATATTCATCCGCCAGCGTCTTGGCGCGCTCTTCCGCACCCATCAGGGCCCCCAGTAGCTCGGTCGATTTGACGTGCATTTCGACGGTCTGCGCGTTGTAGTCGAGCACCACGATCGGGATACCGGCGGCCTCCATGCGGTCGGCGACCTCGCCCAGAGCCTTGTATTGCCACGCGGCCAGAACGGCGACGTCAGGCTGCGCTGCAATCGCGGCTTCCAGCGAGAAGGTGCCGGAATCAACCTCGCCCACATCGGCCAGCTCTTCCAGGCGCGGGATCGCTGCGGCATAGGTCTTCCATTGCAGGTTGCGCCATCCGGCCCAGGTGTCCTTGGAAATAGCGACAACCCGGTCATAGGCTTCGGGGCCTGCCACGGCCATGAAATCCTCGAAGTAGAAGCCCAGCAGGATGCGCTGCGGATCCTCGGGAACTTCGACGGTGCGCCCCATCGTGTCAGTCAGGGTGATGTTTTCGGCCCAGGCGGGCATGGCGAAGGATACCGCGAATGCGGCTGCGGCAACGCCGCGTGCAAGTGTCTTGAACATGGTTTTTCCTTTGGTTCACACAGGAGGTCCGAATCCGGCCTACTGGCGCGGTTCGGGTTGGGAAGTCAGGCATTGTGAAAACTCAAAGGAGAGGTGGCGCGCGGCTTTGATAATCGGCAGCAAGACGCAGCGGTTTATGTGGCGGCTGCGCCAGAACCAGCTTGTTCTGATAGTCATGCGCCAGCGCCTGCCAACCCACATCACCCCGTTCGGCCGTATCGACGATCAGCCCGAAAGATTGGCACCAGTCGCAACCGTCACCGCGTGCAAATGGTTCGATCGGCTCACCAGTTTCCGGATCAATCGTGATTGTCTGAACGCCGAAAGGCGAACAGATTTCGATCTGCATCGCATTGGCCGACGATCCGACGAACACTCCCGCCATCGCGAGCTGAATGAACAGCCACGTCATCGCGGGGAACAGCAATATGAATCTATGTAGGCCGGTTGTTTTCAAGCGGTGCTCTTGTTTGCGGATCGCGAGTATTGTTGGCAAACAAGGCCCACGGGTTCAACCAGATACGATACGCATTTCGAATTTGCGCCACTTTGCCGCGAAAGCGGCCGTTCACACATGTCGCAGCATTTGATGAAATGGGCTCTAAGCAGAGATTGATCGAGTTTCACCACTCACTCGAACCCGTGTTACAAGCAAGACGAACTCTGCCACCCATCCTAACAACCCCCTTCCCCTCTGCCCGAAAATCCCCCATCCTTCCCCAAAAGAAGTCTATGGGGACATTGTGATGAAGAAGTTGGGTATTCTGTTGGGTGCAACAGTGGTTTCGCTCTCGGCTTGTGTCAGCCCGGAAGGGGCCACCGGCGGGTCGGACACGCGGTCGATGGGGACAGTGCCGGAAAACGTGCGCGCGATTGCGGCGCCGGGGCAAGACCTCAGCGATGTGCGGCTCAACAATGCGGACGGGTGTTTCGTCTATCGCTATCAAGGGCCGGTCGAAACGACCTATCTGCCGCTCAGAAACCGCAAGGGTCAGCCGATCTGCGCCAAGCGCGACGAGGCCCCCGCTGCGTGACGGACGGCGCGCCTAGCTGCGCGCCGTAATGCTTTCAGCCGGATACAGATGCGCGGTCACGCCGGTTTCAACCTGATCATACAGCCCGATGATATGCGCCATCACCATGCGCACACAGCCCGAACTGGCCCGGCCACCGATCGACCGCGGCGCGGGTGAGCCATGGATGCGCAGATAGGTATCGCGGTTCCCCTTATAGAGATAGAAGGCCCGTGACCCCAGCGGATTGCGCGGCCCGCCATCCATGCCATCCTCAAGCGGGCCATAGACCTGTGGATCGCGCTTGACCATTTCCTTGGTGGGGATCCAGATCGGCCACTTGGCCTTGCGCCGGATCGTATAGGTGCCCGGCTCGTACAGATTGCCGCGCGCAATCGCCACGCCATAGCGCATGGCGGTGCCATTGCCGCGGATGTGATACAGGTAACGGGCCACGGCATCGACGTGAATGTCGCCCGGCGTCAGCCCGGCATTGGCCTGCACCAGTTTGGGCAGGAAACGCGGATGCAGGCCCCACGGGTTCGACGTGGCCGGATCGTAATTCACGGGTGTCACCTGAGCATCATAGGCCGCCCATTTCGAACTGTCCGACACCGGGCGCCGCTTGGTTTTGGTCGGCGTCGTCGCCGCAGCCTGTGCTGTCGCCTGATCCTGCGCCCAGACGGGCGTGGCAATCGGCGCCGAAAACATGGCGGCAGAGGTGATGACAAAATGGCGTCGGGTCAACATCGGCAGATACCTCGTTTCAAGATGAGCAGATCATCGAACCGTTCCAACTTATTCAAACGGGCACGAATCGCGAGTCAAATTCCGGTGTGGGCCGCAAAGGGGAACAAAGCGTGGCAGGATAGACCCGCAACCAAAAAGCCCCCGCCTTTCGGCAGGGGCCTTCATTTCTCGCGTCAGCCTGACGATCAGAGACCGGTGGTCACGTCGATCGTGTTGCCCTCTTCCAGGGTCACATAGGCTTTCTTGACGTCTTTACGCTTGCCCAGCTGGCCGCGGAAGCGTTTGACTTTACCCTTGGTGATCGACGTGTTGACGGCTTTCACCTTCACACCGAACAGGGTTTCGACAGCTTCTTTGATCAGCGGTTTGTTGGCGTCGATTGCCACTTCGAAAACAACCGCACCGGCTTCCGATGCCATGGTTGCTTTTTCAGTGATAAGCGGCTTGCGGATCACGTCGTAGAGTGCAGCTTTATCGGTCATTTCAGGCGAGCCTCCAGAGCTTCGACACCTGCTTTGGTGAGCACAAGCGTGTCACGTTTCAGGATATCATAGACGTTGGCGCCCATGGTCGGCAGGATGTCCAGGCCGTCGATGTTCTTTGCAGCGCGTGCAAAGTTCTCGTTCACCTCGGCACCGTCGATGACCAGAGCACGTTTCCAGCCCAGGTCCTTGACCTGCTTGGCCAGAGCGGCGGTTTTGCCTTCCGAAGCGGCGTCCTCGATCACAACCAGTTCGCCGGCTTGTGCCTTGGCGGACAGGGCGTGTTTCAGACCCAGTTTGCGGAATTTCTTGGTCAGGTCGTGGCCGTGCGAACGCGGGGTCGGACCCTTATAGATACCACCTTTACGGAAGATCGGCGCGTTGCGGTCACCGTGGCGTGCGCCGCCAGTGCCCTTCTGGCGATAGATCTTCTTGGTCGAATAGCTGGTTTCCGAACGCGTCTTGACCTTGTGGGTGCCAGCTTGCGCGTTGTTACGCTGCCAACGGACCACACGGTGCAGGATGTCGGCGCGCGGCTCGAGACCGAACAAGGCCTCGTCCAGCTCGACCGAACCGGCTTTCTTGCCGTCCAGTTTGATTACATCGAATTTCATGCTTCACCACCTTCCGCGGGTGCTTCTTCCGCAGGAGCTTCAGTTGCAGCAGTTGCAGCCGATTTCAGTGCTGCCGGGAACGGGACGTTCTCGGGCAGTTTTTTCTTCACGGCGTCCTTGACGGTGACCCAGCCACCTTTCGAGCCGGGAACAGCGCCCTTGATGAACACCAGGCCACGTTCGGCATCGGTTTTCACCACTTCCAGGTTCTGCGTGGTCACGCGGACCGACCCCATGTGTCCGGCCATCTTCTTGCCTTTGAACACGCGGCCCGGGTCTTGACACTGACCCGTTGAGCCGTGCGAACGGTGACTGATCGACACACCGTGCGAGGCACGCAGACCGCCGAAGTTGTGACGCTTCATGGCACCGGCAAAGCCTTTACCAATAGACGTGCCAGCAACATCGACCTTCTGACCTTCCACATAGTGTTCGGCCGAGATCTCTTCGCCCACGGCGATCAGGTTGTCGGCATCCACGCGGAACTCCACCAGCTTACGCTTGGGAGCCACGCCCGCCTTGGCGAAATAGCCGCGCATCGGTTTCGAGGTGCGTTTCGCCTTGGCCTCACCCGCGCCAAGCTGAACAGCGGTATACCCGTCCTGTTCCGCGGTGCGGTTGGCCACAACTTGCAGGTTGTCCAGTTGAAGAACGGTCACAGGGATCTGCTTGCCATCTTCCATGAAAAGCCGGGTCATGCCGACTTTCTTCGCGATAATTCCAGAGCGCATCTTCGATACCCTCCTCAGACCGAGATCTGAACGTCGACACCGGCAGCCAGGTCGAGCTTCATCAGCGCGTCCACGGTTTGCGGGGTCGGGTCAACGATGTCGAGCAGACGCTTGTGCGTGCGGATCTCGAACTGGTCGCGGGATTTCTTGTCAACGTGGGGGCCACGCAGAACCGTGAACTTCTCGATCTTGTTCGGCAGCGGAATGGGGCCGCGAACGTTTGCACCCGTGCGTTTGGCAGTGTTGACGATCTCTTGCGTGGACGCATCCAGCACGCGATAGTCAAACGCCTTCAGACGGATACGAATGTTTTGACTTGTCATAGCATTCGCCCTTTCAGGCAGAGAGTTGATAGGACGACAGGAAGCTCATTCCCCCTGCCCTCGTCGAACCCCGAGGAAAAAACGAAAAGCGGGACCGAATCCCGCCAACGCCGCTTTCCCCAGCGAACTCGCGCGTCTTACAGGGGCACAGGGCGCATGGCAAGGGGGGAACGGCGAATTTCGACCATGTTTTACAGGCGGGTGGCAAAGTTCCGCGCTGTGCCGGGCATCTTCCACGGAACCAACCGATCCGAACCACGTTATCCCCTTGAAAGGCGCCCAATGCGCCCGGTCACAACAAAGGAGTAATCCGATGATGACATTCAAGACTCTGACCGCTGGTCTGATGGCCGCAACCATGCTGACCACCGCAGCCTTTGCCGACATGACGATGGTGAAGGAAGTCGAGGTCGAAGTCGAGTTGGAAGATCTGGCAAACGCCAAAGCCGCGTCACACTGGACCATGATCTCGGACGATCTGGAAAACGCGATTGTCGAGCGTCTGGTGGGCCGCACCGATGACGAAGGCGTGCGCGTCAGCATCGACATCGACGAGGTCGAGCTGGCCAATACGCTGCAATCGGCAGCAGGCGTCGCGGATTCTTCACTGTCAGGACAGGTGAAAATCCTCAGCCCGAACGACAATTCCAAGTTCGAAACCTATGACCTGTCGGTGACATACGATCAGGCGATCCTGTTCATGCCGGAAGATTTCGACATTGCCACGCTGACCACTGACAGCAAGGAGTATTATGACGGTATGATCGCCGCCTTTGCCGATCACGTCGTCAGCCGTCTTGATGGGTAACGTCACAATCTGTCCACTCACCGAACCGCACACAAAAAAGGGCGCCCCGCTGGGCGCCCTTTCCGTTGAACCATCAACAAAGTTGATTAAGCCGGGATCGGCTCAGATCTCGGCCCCGCGCGCGATCAGCAGGTCGGTGGGCGGGGTCCGCAGAAGCTCGGCTGTGAAAGAGCCGAGACCGGTGAAGGACAGACTGCGAGTGTTCGCGCCAACCGCGATCAGGTCAGGCTTGTAGGCGCTGATCTCCTGTTGGCACCCCGATCCATACCCGTCATGCACAAGATCAGCCTTGGGGAGCGTGGCAGGAAGCCCTTTGGCCCAGGCCTCAGCCTGAGCCTCGGTTTCACGTTGCACCTCGCGCGCGAAATCCGATGATCGCCCGCCGGTCAAACCCTGAAACGGTGCCATCCAGAGATGGAAAAGCCGAAACGCCGCGTCGGGCGCAATGCAGTGCGCGGTCCGAACCGCGCGGTGGCAGGCGGCAGAGAACGCCACCGGTGAAAGCACCCGGCCATAGCTGCCGTGAACCGGGTCGGTGACCAGCAGCACCGGGGTAACGGATTGCGCGACCACGCTCTCGACCGTGGTCTGCCGAAGCCCGTCCAGAATGCCCCGGTCGCGATGCCGACCAGCAACCACGAGGTCGACCTCAGCGGAGTTTACTGCTTCGATCAGGCGCGAGATCGGATCGCCGGTCTCGACCTGAACCTCGAATGGTACATCCCCGGCGAGGCTGCTTGCCGACGCCTCTAGATGGGCGCGGCACCTTTCGACCAGTTCCGCGGCCAGGTTTTCAGGAACACTGTCATCGATGACCGACACCACTCTGACCCGAGCGCCGAGCTCGTTGGCCAGAAGGAAACCACGTTGAAGCGCGCGATCCGACCGCGCTGAAAGATCCGAAGCAATAAGAATGGACTTGATGTGCATGAACTCTGCTCCTTTCGGTTGGCCGACAAGAGTGGCCATGTGTGGCGGTGGTATTTGCATCAACATTCGCGCGGCGCGGACCAAGCGACAAGTATCACTGCCACCCAGCGCGCTCTTGATGGCGACTTCATCAAATCAGGTTCGACGCGGGCAATGATTGATCTGAATCAATCAAAATGCACAACATATTGGTGTTTCCCCTTTGGAACACTCAAACTGGCATCTGGGATACCTCGCGACCATGATCGGACCATGAAGAAATCCGGCGAAGCGTAGGGGGCAAGGTTGGATCACGGACCGTGGCTGATCGAAACCTGACAGGTGCGCTTCATCTTCGCGATCGGTGCGGTGATCCGCCTCGCAATTCGTCCGCTACCCACTAAACATGTTCTTACTCGATGATCTTCGAGACATGTTTGTTTGTGCGTCTCGGGATCATCTCGCGCCCAAAGCAAAAGGGGCCGCCGGTTGGCAGCCCCTCATTAGTCTTCTGTATCTTAAGCTCTCGGCAGATTTGGCGTGACCGCCAGATCGCCTGTCGCTGTAAGAACGCGGGGCGTTCTTACTCGATGATCTTCGACACAACGCCCGAGCCGACGGTGCGGCCGCCTTCGCGGATGGCGAAGCGCAGCTTCTCTTCCATCGCGATCGGGGCGATCAGTTCGACGTTGAACTTCAGGTTGTCGCCCGGCA
>JAUHWP010000089.1 GCA_030424645.1 Alphaproteobacteria bacterium | reverse complement strand
GCTCCAAGTGCTGAGTGCTTCGGTTGCGCCATCCGCCTCAATACTTACGACAGATTTTTGGAACGCCTCGTCAAGCTCGCTTGTAAACTCCGCATGATGTTTTTCCAGAAACTCAATCACAATGGGTGCAAGACGTTCTGTAAAGAATTTACCCTTTCGAAAAAACGCATGAACAGGCATCTCCTCAATTTCCACATCAAGGCGGTTCAATAACTCCGGAAGCTTTTCATCGAGCGTATTCGACACCATTTCTTGTTGGGTCTCCCACCAGTCCAAGACTTCCGCTTGCAAGATCTCTACTGGTAGGCGCTCGGAAATTGGCATCTGTTTGTTTCTTAGAATCCTGGGGTCGAGGGTTGTCACTGTAGCGATAGCTTACCTTGATTAGCAACGATCCGTTCAAGGTAGGTTCGAAGATTGGATACGCAGTTACCTTGCCCATATACCATCAGCCCCCTCAAACCGCATCCTCCTGCGGCCTGAGCATCAGCCAGATCAGCGAGGCACCTGCCAGCGCCAGGAACGGCACCATGGCGAGGTTGACGGCGTTCCAGCCCTCGACCGTCGAGCCGCCTGAGCAGTTCATCAGCCCGCCCGAGGCCAATGACGCGATGGTCACGCAGCCGAAGACGATCATGTCATTCATGCCTTGCACGCGGCCGCGCTCCTCGGGCGCGTGGGCACCGGCGAGCATCGAGGTGGCGCCGATGAAGCCGAAGTTCCAGCCGACGCCCAGAAGGACCAGCGCGATGAAGAAGTTCTCCAACTCGACCCCTTGCAGCGCGACGACGCCGGCCAGACCAAGGATGGCCAGCCCGGTGGCGATCACCTTGCGGGTGCCGAAGCGGGCGATCAGGTGGCCGGTGAAGAAGCTGGGCACGAACATGGCTAGCACGTGGGCGGTGACGACATTGCCCGCCATGTCGGTTTCGAACCCGCAGCCCACCACCGCCAGCGGGGTCGAGGTCATGACAAGGTTCATCAGCGCGTAAGAGACCATGCCGCAGATGATCGCCACCGCAATCACCGGGTCGCGCAGAAGCTCGCGCCGGGTGCGGCCCTTGGGGTCGTCGGCATGCGGTTTGGGCGGTTTGGGGATGTCCAGGCCCAGAAACAAGAAGGCCCCCAGCACGTTGATCGCGATGATGGTCAGGTAAGCGCCCAGAAACGGCACGACCAGCATGTCATTGGTGGCATTGAACAATTGCGGGCCGATCACAGCCGAAGCCAGCCCCCCGGCCATCACGTAGGAAATCGCCTTGGGCCGGAACGCGGGCGAGGCCGTGTCGGCGGCGGCAAAGCGATAAAACCCCTGCGCCGATTGATACAGCCCCATCAGGAAGGACCCGATCAGGAAGATGGTGAAATCCGCTTGCGTCAGGGCATAGGCGCTGATCGCGGCGCCCAGCGATCCGCCCAGCGTGCCCAGCCAGAACCCCACGCGCCGCCCGAAGGTCTGCATGACCCACGCGACCGGATTGGCGAATACCATCGAGCCGCCCACCATCAGCGAAATCGGCAGCGTCGCCCAGCAGGGGTTCGAGGCCAGCGATTGCCCCGCCAGCCCCGCCATGGTGAAGATCATCGGCATTTGCGACCCCAGAATGGCTTGCGCCAGCACAAGGATGGTCACATTTCGCTTGGTGCGGGCATCGGCGGCGGGGGGCAGGGTCGTATCACTCATGCGCATATGCGTATCTGTGGGGGGATGTTTTGACCAGATGGAAAAACCGCCTCGGACGCGGCAATTGATCGCTTCGGTTCAGGTCCGGTCAATCAGGTGGGCAAAGCTGCCCGACACATGTCCGTTGACCAGCCCCATGGGGGGCAGGGAGGTGCCCTCGGCGTCCTTGGCCAGGAAAAGCGGTGTGCCTTCGGCGCGCAGGGTTGTCGCATAATGAAACTCATGCGCCGCCCATGTGCCTGTGAAGGGGCCATCCGTTGCCACAAGCGACCGATACCCCAGATGCAGCTTGCGGCAGGCAAAGCTGGTTTCCAGATCCAGAAGCCCCAGCATTTCGTGGCGTGTGCCATCCTTGTCGGTGATCTCCCGGCCCAGCGTCATGTATCCCCCGCATTCGCCATAGATCGGGCAGGTGGCGGCGCGCATGGCGGCCTTGAAGGTCCGGGCGGCGGCCAGCGTGGCGGCGTGCAGCTCGGGATAGCCACCAGGCAGGAAGATGAAATCTGCCTGCGGATCCGGGGCTTCGTCTGCCAGCGGCGAGAAGGGCAGGATGGTTGCGCCCCCGGCCTGCCAATCGGACAGGATATGCGGATAGGCAAAGGCGAAGGCCCGGTCCGAGGCGATGGCGATACGCGTGCCGGGGGCGGGCAGGCGTGGCCTTTCCGATTGATCGGCACCCAGCGGGCGGGCCAGCGCCTGCAATGCCTCAAGGTCGATCGCGGCGTCCACGGCGTCCGCCACGCGATCCAGATAGGTCTGCAAATCGGGGTGCTCGCCTGCCTGCACCAAACCCAGATGGCGCGAGGGATGCGCCATGCCGTCTTGCCGGTGCACGGCCCCCAACACGGGGATCCGGCTATCTTTCAGGGCGCTGCGCAGCATCGTCTCGTGGCGCGGACTGCCCACATTGTTCAGGATCATCCCGGCCACATGCACGTCCGGGTCATGACCTGCGAACCCCGCGACCAAGGGGGCGATGGACTGCGCCAACCGGGCGCAATCCACAACCAGCACCACCGGCAGGCCCAGCAGGCGGGCCAGATCGGCAGTGGCGCCCCGGCCCTCAGGAGGTGCGCCATCGAACAAGCCCATCGCACCTTCGATCAGCAACAGCTCGGCGGCGTCCCCGGCCAAAGCATGGATGCGCGCAGGCGACATGGCCCAGGCGTCCAGATTGGGGCAGTCGCGCCCGCAGGCCGCAGCGTGAAAGCGTGGGTCGATATAGTCGGGGCCGGATTTTGCGCCGCTAATATCCACGCCCTGTCGGCTGAGCGCCCGCAGCAGTCCCAACGTCAGGGTGGTCTTGCCGCTGCCTGAGGACGGCGCAGACAGGATCAGCCCCCGTTTGGCGGGGCGGGGCATCAGCGATCTTCGGCCGGGCGGCCACGGCCCAGCGGGTCGGTGTTGCGGGGTTGCATCCCTGCCGCGAGGGCCTGCCAATCCAACACCTGACGCATCAACACGGCGCGACCGACGCAGATGATGGCCGGGGCCTCGATCCCGTCGCGCGCGGCGTCCTCGACGCAGGTGCCAAGGGTGGTTTCCAGAACGCGCTGGTCGGGCGTCGTGGCGTTCGAGGTGATGGCGACGGGTTCCTTAGCCGGGCGACCGGCGCCGATCAGCGCCGTGCGTATCCGGTCCAGATGCTTCATGCCCATATAGATCACGATCACCTGCGACCCGCGCGCAATCGCGGCCCAGTCCAGCGAACCGGGTGTGTCGCCCGACTGATCATGCCCAGTCACAAAGGTCACCGACTGGTTCACATCGCGGTGGGTGACGGGGATACCCGCATAGGCCAGCCCGCCGATCCCCGCCGAGATGCCGGGAATGATGCGGATCGGCACGCCGTGTTGCACAAGGGTCTGGCCTTCTTCGCCACCGCGCCCAAAGACGAAGGGATCGCCCCCCTTCAGGCGCAGAACCTTCTTGCCCGCGCGGGCCAGATCGACAAGCTGCAACGAGATATCGCGCTGCTTGGCGGACGGCTTGCCGCCGCGTTTGCCGGCATAGATCACCTCGGCCTCGGGTCGTGCCCAGGACAGGATTTCCGGGGCCACCAGCGCGTCATGCACGATCACATCGGCCTGTGACAATGCGTTGACGGCGTGGATGGTCAACAGGCCCGGATCGCCGGGGCCGGCACCCACCAGCCAGACCCATCCCGGCTGCATCTGCGGCCAGTCGGTGCCCGGCAATCTGGGCGCGGTATATGTCTGTGAGTCGGTCATGCGCTTCTTATGCACCGGACCGCAGGGGACGAAAAGCGCCGATGCGACCCCAAACGGTGGATTGGCGGCGCGCGCGGTGCGGCCTATAGTCGGCGCGATGAGCAGCGATTTGCCCCCCAAACTGCGCCGTGGCTGGACCACGGGCGCCTGCGCCACCGCAGCCGTCAAGGCTGCGTTGCAGGGGCTTTGGGGAAATGGCCTGCCCGATCGGGTAACGATCACCCTGCCGAAAGGCGAAACCCCGACATTCGCAATCGAAGAAACCGCGCTAGGTGAAGGTTGGGCCGAGGCCGCGATCATCAAGGATGCGGGCGATGACCCGGACGTGACCCACGGCGCCCTGATCCGCGCGCGGGTCGAGATCGGCAAGACCGGGCAGGGCATCCGCTTTCTGGCGGGCGAGGGTGTGGGCATTGTCACCAAGCCCGGTCTGCCCATTCCACCCGGAGAACCCGCCATCAACCCGGTGCCACGCCAGATGATGAAATGGGTCATCCACGAAGCAGCTGATGCGTTTGGCCAAAGCCCCGATCTGGATGTCACAATATCTGTCAGGAACGGCGCGGAACTTGCTGAAAAGACGTGGAATCCCCGGTTGGGCATCAAGGGTGGGCTGTCGATCCTCGGCACCACGGGGATCGTGCGGCCGTTTTCCTGTGCGGCGTGGATCGCCTCGATCCATCGGGGCATCGACGTGGCCCGTGCCGAGGGGCTGACCCATGTGGCAGGCTGCACCGGCGCGACGTCCGAGCGGGTGGTGCAGGCGCTTTATGGCCTACCGGACGGTGCCATGCTTGATATGGGGGATTTTGTTGGGGGAATGTTGAAATACCTCGCGCGTCACCCGATCCGGCGCGCGACGATTGGCGGAGGTATCGGCAAATTGACCAAACTGGCCCAGGGCGCGCGCGATCTTCATTCAGGGCGCAGTCAGGTGGATTTCGACCTGCTTGCCAGCTGGCTGGGTGATCCGGCCGTTGCGCATATGAATACCGCCCTTGAAGCATATGAGAAACATGGACAAAAGATGGCTGAGGTGATCGCACCAAAAGCCCGCGACGAGGCCGCGAAGATGCTGCGGGATGCAGATGTGACGCTTGATATCGTGATGATTGACCGAAAAGGCACAGTGATCGGGCGGGCGTCGTGAAAGTTCTTTTGATGGCCGGCACGCAAGAGGCGCGTGCGGTGGCGCAGTTGTTGGCCGGTGCGGGGATCGACGCCGTTGCATCCTTGGCTGGGGTGACGGACGAGCCAAGGTCCATTCCCATTCAGACCCGCAGGGGCGGTTTCGGCAGCGAAGAGGCGCAGGAGCGTTTCATTCGGGACGGCGGGTTTGACGCGGTGATTGACGCGACCCACCCGTTTGCGGCCCGAATCTCTCGCCGAACGCAGGTGATCGCGCACAGGCTTGGGCTGTCGTATCTGCGCGTAATGCGTCCCGCATGGCGGGCGCAGGACGGCGATCTGTGGCACAACGCGACAACGCGCGAGGAGGTTGAAAAGCTGGTCCCGAAAGGCGCCCGGGTATTCCTGGCAACCGGCGCGCAATCCATCGACGAATGGACCGGGCTTGCCGAAGGCCGAACGCTGTTTTGCAGGCGGGTGGATCGGACCGACGATCCGTTTCCTTATGATGGCGGTTGGATCATCGGGCAGCCACCCTTCGTGCTGGCCTATGAGATGCGGCTTTTGAAAACCTATGCGATTGATTGGGTTGTGGCGCGCAATTCAGGTGGTCCGACCCGTGCAAAGCTGGATGCTGCACGGGCGCTGGGGCGGTCTGTCGCCTTGTTGGATCGTCCTGCGATGCAAGACTGCGATCACGTGCAAACCCCCGATGAAGCGCTGGCGTGGCTGACCAAGCAGAACGCCTGATCCGTGGCCCGGACTGCCTGCGCGAGGGGGCGGATTGGCTTTGCGCGACCGAACCGGCATTCGGACCGGTCCGCGATCAGATTGACGAGATTCCGCTGCGCCTGCGCGACGATGGTTTCGAAGCCCTGATGTTCGCCATCGTGGGGCAACAGGTCTCGACCGCGTCCGCTGCGGCGATCTGGGCGCGGGTCGAAGGCGCGGGGATGGTGACGCCACGCGCGGTGGCTGCCGCCAGCCATGACGATCTGGCGGCATTGGGCCTGTCGCGGCCCAAGATCCGCTATGCCCATGCACTGGCCGGGGCAGGGCTTGACTATGCTGCGCTGCGCCGGATGCCGTCCGATCAGGTGATTGCCACGCTGACTGCCGTGCCCGGGATCGGGACATGGACCGCCGAGATATATGCGTTGTTCGCCCTGGCGCGGGCAGATGTGTTCCCCGCAGGCGACCTGGCCCTGCAAGAGGCGGCAAAGCTGCTGTTCGACCTGCCAGCGCGCCCGAAAGAGAAAGACATGCGCGGCCTTGCCACCCCCTGGTCACCATGGAGAGGCGTTGCGGCCAGATTGCTCTGGGCCTATTACCGTCTGGAAAAGCAACGCGAAGGGATCCGCTGATGAACCGAATACTGGATGTGAAACGCCGCGCCGCGGCCTCGGGCACGACCAAATCGGTTGTCGTCTTTCTGCACGGCTACGGCGCGGATGGCGCGGACCTTCTGGGGCTGGCCGACCCGCTGTCAGAGCATCTGCCCGACACGGTTTTCATCGCCCCGGACGCGCCCGAGAAATGCGCGGGCAACCCGTTCGGGTTCCAGTGGTTTCCCATCCCGTGGCTGGACGGGTCGTCGGAAGAAGACAGCATGAACGGCGCCAATCAGGCGGCGAAAGATATCGACGCCTTTCTGGATCAGGTGCTTGAAGATGAGGGGATAAGCCCCGAGCAGCTTATCGTTTTCGGGTTTTCCCAAGGCACGATGATGGCCTTGCGTGTGATCCCGCGCCGGGACGAACCGATTGCCGGGATCGTCGCGTTTTCGGGCCGGATGCTGGAACCTGACCAATACGCCGATCACATCAGGTCGAAGCCGCCGGTGCTGCTGGTGCATGGCGATCAGGACGACATGGTGCCGCCGGGCCATTTCTCGGAAAGTGGGGAAATCCTTCAGGCCAACGGGTTCGAAACCTATGGTTTCATCATGAAGGGCACCGGGCACGGGATCGCGATGGATGGGTTGTCGGTGGCGCTGAGCTTCATTCAGGACAAGCTGGGCCTTGCACCTGCCGCGCAAAAATAGCGCTTCCTGTCATATCATTGTCATACCGCGACTTCATACAAGCGTTACCCCAACATCATGGGGCTTGTCAGGTTGATCAGCCTATATATAGTCAACCTATGAGCATGGGGCGGGTGTCCCCGCCCCGATGGCCTGACGATGGGCCGGTATGGGTGAGGATTGACGCGTGATGGATGGCGATTTCAGAACAGAGTTTGTGCGCGAGGGCGGCGGGGTAAAGACCAATGCGGCCCTTGTGCTCAATGCCGATTACAGGCCCTTGTCCTATTATCCCCTATCCCTGTGGCCGTGGCAGGAGGCGGTGAAAGCCGCCGTCCTGGACCGGGTCAACATATTGGCCGAATATGACGAGGTGGTCCGAAGCCCGTCGCTTGAGATACGGATCCCGTCGGTCGTGGTCCTGAAAGACTATGTGAAACCTCAAAAGCGCGTGGCCTTCACGCGCTTTAATCTTTTTCTGAGGGACGAGTTCTGTTGCCAGTACTGCGGGGCCAAGGGCGATCTGACCTTCGACCACGTCGTGCCACGGGTGGCTGGCGGCGTGACAAGCTGGGAGAATGTCGTTGCCGCCTGCCAGAAATGCAACTTGCGCAAAGGGTCGAAACCGCTCCGGTTTTCCGGGCTGAACCTGCGAAAACCCCCACGCCAGCCCGCTGCCGAAGAACTGCGCAATATCGGGCGTAAATTCCCGCCCGGCCACTTGCATGAAAGCTGGATGGATTTCCTGTATTGGGATGCCGAATTGGACGCGTGACGGGCGCGGGCGAAGGCGTTAGCCTGCGATCCTATAAAAGGAGGCTTCGCCATGTCCGATCCGTTCTTCACCCCGATATCCGGGTTCGATCTGCCACGTTTTGCGGGCGTGCCGACCTTCATGCGACTTCCCTATGTCGATTTCGAACATCCCCGGTTCTCCGAGGTGCAGATCGGCCTGATCGGTGCACCGTGGGACGGGGGCACGACAAACCGGCCCGGCCCGCGTCATGGCCCACGCCAGTTGCGGGACATGTCCACCATGATCCGCGCGCAAAACGGCGCCACCGGCCTGCGCCCGTTCGAGGCCGCGAATTGCGCCGATCTGGGTGACGTCGCCCCGAACCCCGCCGACCTGATGGACAGTTTGCAGCGGATGGAAAGGTTCTATGCGCGGGTGAAAGTGGCGGGTATTCGTCCGTTGACGGGCGGCGGCGATCATCTGTGCACCTTGCCGATCCTGCGGGCGCTGGCCAAGGAAGCGCCCTTGGGCATGATCCATTTCGACAGCCACACGGATCTGTATCATTCCTATTTCGATGGCACGATGTATACCCATGGGACGCCCTTCCGCCGCGCGGTGGAAGAGGGGCTTCTGGACCCGCTGCGCGTGGTGATGATCGGCATCCGCGGCACCGCCTATGACAACGAGGACCGCGATTTTGCCGAAAGTGTCGGTATCCGGGTGATTCCCATCGAGGAATTTCACAAACGCGGCGTGGCCGATGTGATGGCCGAGGCGCGGGATATCGCCGGGGCGGGCGATACCTATGTCAGTTATGACATCGACTTTGTCGATCCGGCCTTTGCCCCCGGCACCGGGACGCCCGAGGTGGGTGGACCGAATTCGTTCCAGGCGATCGAGGTGGTGCGCGGGTTGCAGGGGGTTGCCATCGTCGGGGCGGATCTGGTCGAAGTCTCGCCGCCCTTCGATTCGTCCGGGGCCACGGCGTATCTGGGCGCCTCGATCATGTTCGAACTTCTGTGCGTGATGACCGCCTGAACCACGACCCTAACCGCTTTCGTTTGAGTTGGGGTCGATGAATGCTAGACTCAGCGACGTGGGACGGCTAGAAGCCCTGACAGAACCAGTTAGCGCTAACAGGAAGTTGGAGAAGCCCATGGTCTCGCGCGTCATTCCCGTCGATCCTTTCGATCTCGTGATTTTTGGGGGCACGGGCGACCTTGCCCGCCGCAAGATTTTGCCGGGCCTGTATCGGCGCCACCTTGACGGCCAGATGCCCGATGACGCGCGCATCATCGGGGCCGCGCGTGGGGATATGGATGTGGGCGGCTATCGCGTTTTTGTCGAATCCGCGGTGCGGGAATTCGTGTCGAAGAAGAAATGCGACCCCAAGGTGCTGAAGGCGTTTCTGGAACGGCTGGATTTCGTTCAGCTTGACGCGATGGGTGAACTGGGGTGGCCCGACCTGAAGGCCGCCGTGCGGCAGGACGTGGTGCAGGCTTTCTATTTCTCGGTCGGGCCAAGCCTGTTTGGTGCCATCGCCGAACGGCTGCACACCCACGCGATCGCCGGGCCCGAGGCACGGATCGTGGTCGAAAAACCCTTCGGCCATGATGAAGCAACGGCGCGGGCGCTGAACGAGACGCTGGCCCAGCATTTCGCGGAACACCAGATTTACCGGATCGACCATTACCTGGGCAAGGAAACCGTGCAGAACCTGATGGCCCTGCGCTTTGGCAATATGCTGTTCGAACCGTTGTGGAACGCGCAATATGTGGATCATATCCAGATCACCGTGGCCGAAACCGTGGGCGTCGAAGGGCGTGGCAGCTATTATGACAAGTCGGGGGCGATGCGCGACATGGTGCAGAACCACCTGATGCAGCTTCTGTGTCTGACCGCGATGGAACCGCCATCGAAATTCGAGCCGAACGCGGTGCGGGATGAAAAGCTGAAGATCATTCGCGCGCTTGATCCGGTCGCCACCGATGACATCGTGCGCGGGCAGTATCGCGGCAATGACGATGTGGCCTCGTATCTTGAAGATGCGGAAACCGATGCCAGCACCACGGAAAGTTTCGTGGCGATGAAGCTGCATATCTCGAACTGGCGGTGGAACGGCACACCGTTCTATCTGCGCACCGGCAAGCGGATGCGCGGGCGGATGTCCGAGATCGTGGTGCGCTTCAAGGAACCGCCGCATTCGATCTTCGAAGAAGACACCGGCCAGTCCGCCAACGAGCTGTCGATCCGCCTGCAACCGAACGAGGGGATGGACCTGAAGGTCACGATCAAGGAACCGGGGCCGGGGGGCATGCGCCTGATCGACGTGCCGCTGGACATGACCTTTGCCGAGGCATTGGGCGAAGAAGCCGCCGATGCGCCCGACGCCTATGAACGGCTGATCATGGACGTGATCCGGGGCAATCAAACCCTGTTCATGCGTGGGGACGAGGTCGAAGCCGCCTGGGCCTGGACCGACCCGATCATTGCCGGGTGGGAAGATCGGGGCGACAAGCCCAAGCTTTACGACCCGTTCTCGACGGGACCGGAAGAGGCGCTTATGCTGCTTCACAAGGATGGTCGCCGCTGGAGGGAGATCCGCGAATGAAACTGGTCGAATACGCCGATCGCGACATGATGATGCTGGATCTGGCCGACAAGATCGCGTCGGAACTGGCGCGGGCGTTGGACGGCACGGATCGTGCATCGCTGGCGGTGCCCGGCGGCACGACGCCCGGCCCGGTGTTCGATGCGCTGTCCGGCGTCGATCTGGACTGGGCGCGGGTGGATGTGATGCTGACCGATGAACGCTGGGTGCCCGAGGACAATCCGCGGTCGAACACCGGGCTTCTGAAATCACGGCTGCTGGTCGACAAGGCCGCCGCGGCCCGGTTGATCCCGCTTTACGGGGGAACTGCGACGCCCGAGGAGTCGCTGGACGCCCTGTGTGACGGGGTCGATGGGGCGCTGCCACTTGCGGTGGTTCTTCTGGGCATGGGCAAAGACATGCACACCGCCAGCCTGTTTCCGGGGGCGGATCGTCTGTCGGAAGGGCTTGCGCCGAAGGCGCCGGTCTTGTTGCCCATGCGTGCCCCCGGCGCCGATGAGCCGCGGATCACCCTGACCGCACCGGTGCTGAATGGCGCAATGTCGAAACACCTGCTGATCATGGGCGAAGGCAAGCGCAATGCGCTGGCCGCGGCCATCGACGCCGAGGATGCGCTCGACGCCCCCATCAAGGCGGTGCTGGCCGATATGACCGTTCATTGGGCGGCCTGATCCGGGCCGATATATTTTGAGGAAGACCATGAGTTTCAGCGAATTGAAAGCCTATCGCGCGGCGAACGAGGCGCGACGCATTTCCGATCTGTTTGCCGATGAAACCCGTGCCCGGTCATTTTCGACCGAAGCGATGGGGCTGGTGTTCGACTGGTCGAAGACCGATCTGGATGACGAGGGTGCGGCGCTTCTGCTGGCGCTGGCGGACGAGGCGCAGGTGGCGAAACGCCGGGCCGAGATGTTCGCGGGCAAGAAGATCAACGTGACCGAGGATCGCGCGGTCTTGCATGTGGCGCTGCGTGCAGGCGGCGATACCCGGATCGAGGTCGACGGCACCGATGTCATCCCCGAAGTGCACGAGACATTGGCGCGGATGCGGGACTTTGCCTCGCGCCTGCGGTCGGGCCAGATCCGGGCGCCGGGGGGCGGGCGGTTTCGCGATGTGGTGAACATCGGGATCGGCGGGTCGGATCTTGGACCCGCGATGGCCACGCTGGCCTTGTCGCCTTATCACGACGGGCCGCGCGTGCATTTCGTGTCGAACGTCGACGGGGCGCAGATCGCGGATGTGCTGGCACCGTTGAACCCGGCGGAAACGCTGGTGATCGTCGCATCGAAGACCTTCACCACCATCGAAACCATGACCAATGCCGCCACCGCCCGCAACTGGCTGGCGCGCGAGGTCGGGCAGGGCGCGGTGGGCCTGCATTTCGCCGCGCTGTCGTCAAACCTGAACAAGACCGCCGAATGGGGCATCGCGGATGAACGTGTCTTCGGGTTCGAAGACTGGGTTGGCGGGCGCTATTCCATGTGGGGGCCGATTGGGCTGTCGCTGATGATCGCCATTGGCCCGGACCGGTTCGACCAGATGCTGGCCGGGGCGCGGATGATGGACGAGCATTTCTGCCGGGCGCAGGGGCGGGATAACATGCCCCTGATGCTGGCGCTCGTGGGCATCTGGCACCGGCAGGTCTGCGGTTATCCCACGCGCGCGGTGCTGCCTTACGAGCAACGGCTGGCGCGGCTTCCGGCCTATCTTCAGCAGTTGGAGATGGAAAGCAACGGCAAGCGGGTCGCGCTGGATGGCAGCCCGCTGGACGAGGTGTCCGGCCCCGTGGTCTGGGGCGAACCCGGCACCAACGGGCAGCACGCGTTCTACCAGCTGATCCACCAGGGGACGCGTGTCGTGCCCTGCGACTTCCTCGCCCCGGCGCGCAGCCACAACCCCCTCCCTGCCCATCACGACAAGCTGATCGCGAACTTCCTCGCGCAGACCGAGGCGTTGATGCGCGGCAAGACCCTCGACGAGGCGCAGGCCGAGCTCGCCGCCGCGGGCCTCTCTCCGGACGAGGTCACGCGCCTCGCGCCCCATAAGGTCTTCCCCGGCAGCCGCCCCACGTCGACCTTCTTGTTTGAGGTGCTGGACCCTCAGACCCTCGGCGCGCTCATCGCGCTCTATGAGCACAAGATCTTCGTGCAGGGCGTCATCTGGGATGTGAACAGCTACGACCAGATGGGCGTCGAGTT
>JAUHWP010000088.1 GCA_030424645.1 Alphaproteobacteria bacterium | reverse complement strand
CACCTTCTATAACGTCTGCCAGCACCGCGCACATCAGCTTGTGTCTGGCGAAGGGTCCACCCGCGTTGTCGTGTGCCCCTATCACGCCTGGACTTACGAGTTGAACGGCGCGCTGCGCGCCGCCCCCAACGCCAAATCGGTGTCGGGGTTTGACAGGACAAAAATCTGCCTGACCGAAGTCCGCACCGAAGTCTATCTTGGCTTCGTTTTCGTGAACCTTGACCCGGACGCGGCGCCGATGGACCACTGGTTCCCGAACGCACGCGCCGAACTGGAAGAGTTCGTGCCCAACTGGGCCGAACTCAGGCCGCTGGAATGGGTGGAAATTCCTGAGAACTGCAACTGGAAGGTTTCGGTCGAAAACTACTCGGAATGCTACCACTGCTCGCTCAATCATCCGACATTCGCAACGGGCGTGATCCGGCCCGAAACCTATGACATCCAGCCTCAGGGTTACTGCCTGCGTCATACGACCGAATGTAATGACCTCAGCCAGATGACCTATGATATAGACAGCGGCTTTGCGAACAACGACAAGTATTCGTCATGGTTCCTGTGGCCCATGTTCTCGTTCCAGGTTTATCCGGGCAACCTCTTGAACACCTATCACTGGCGCGCTGTCGATGCCGATCATGTGGTGGTCTGGCGCGGGTGGTATTCAGTCGGCGGTGTCGATAACGAACTTGTCCGGCGCATCGCCCAGCAAGACCGCGCGACCACGGTCGAAGAGGATATCCACCTTGTCGAAAGTGTTCAGCGCGGGCTGAAGTCGCGCGGCTATGTGCCGGGGCCATTGGTTGTCGATCCGGGCTGCGGTGTGAACTCGGAACATTCCATCATGCACCTGCAACGCTGGATGCAGGAGGCGGTGGATGGCTGAGATCAGCGGGCGCTGCCTGTGCGGTCAGGTGCGCTATGCAACAACCACCTCCCCGCTCTGGACGGCGCTGTGTCACTGTGAAAGCTGCCGCCGTGCCTGTTCCGCGCCGGTGGTGGCGTGGATGGGTTTCGCGCCTGCTGATGTGCAATGGCACGGGACGCGCAAGTTCTATCAGTCCTCGAAGATCGGCACGCGCGGATTCTGTCCCGAATGCGGCTCCCAGATGAGCTTCGAAAGCACCCGCTGGCCCGGAGAAATACACCTTTACGCGGTGTCGATGGACGATCCCGAATGCTACGTGCCACAATTGCAGTGTCACCATGACGAACGGCTTGGCTGGCTGCATCTGGCCGACGACCTGCCAACCTTCCCGGCCAGCGCCGAACCCGGCTGATCCGTCGGCAAACCATAATGAAAGGTGTCCTGCGTGCAGATTGATCCCTATTGGAAGAACTATATCGACGGGCACTGGTGCGACGGTGGCGCAGGACGGATCGACGTAACCAACCCTGCGACCGGCGACAAGCTGGCCGCGCAGGCACTGGCCGATGCCGGCGACGTGGATCGTGCGGTCACGGCGGCGCGGGCCTGTCACCTGTCGGGTGCGCTGACAGAGATGCGGCCCATCGAACGGGGTCGGCTGGTTCAGGCGATGGGGCGCTATCTGCTCGACCACAAGGACGACATCGCAAGGGTGCTGACGCTGGAACAGGGCAAGCCGCTTTGGGAATCCCACCTCGAAGTCGAAGGCGCGGCGCTCTATTTCGAATATTACGGCAATCAGGCCAGCACCGTCGAAGGCCGCTCGATCCCGCTTGGGGCAGGCTATATGGACTGGACGGAATACGAACCCTATGGCGTGTCCGCGCAGATCATCCCTTGGAACTATCCGGTCGAAATGACGGCACGGTCCCTGTCCGCAGCGCTTGCGACGGGCAATGCCTGCGTGATCAAGTCACCCGAGTTGACCCCCCTGACAAATGCCTGGTTCGCCCGCGCGGCCATGGCCGTGGGGCTGCCCCCCGGCGCTGTCAACATGCTCTGCGGGCGGGGGGGCGAGGCTGGCGCGGCGCTTGCTGCACACCCAAAGGTAAACCAGATCGTCTTCACCGGGTCGGTGCCGACAGGCATCGCCATCGCCACGGCCGCCGCGCAGAACGTGGTGCCCTGCGTTCTGGAGCTGGGCGGTAAATCGGCGGCAATCGTGCACAAGGATGCGGACCTGGAAGCGTTCGAGGTCGACATGCGCTGGGGCATTTTCTTCAACGCAGGCCAGGTCTGTTCCGCCATGTCCCGCGTAATCGTCCACGAAAGCCGCCATGACGAACTGGTCGAACGCGCGACACGCGTGGCCAGTTCCCTGTCCGTCGGTCCGGGCATCGAGCGCGCCGAGTTCGGTTCGAATATGGGCGCGATGGTGTCGGACACGCAGCGCGACCGCGCCGCCGCCATGGTCGAAACAGCGCAATCGCAAGGCGCGAAGGTCGCAACCGGCGGTCGCAAACTCAACCGCCCCGGCGCATTCCTCGACCCCACCGTGCTGACCGATGTCACGCCCGACATGGAAATCGCACGGCAGGAAGTTTTCGGCCCGGTCTTATCCGTCCTGCCCTTCCAACACGAAGCACAGGCGATCGAGATTGCCAACAGCACGGATTACGGGCTGGTCGCAGGGGTCTTCACCGCCGATCTTGACCGTGCCACCCGCGCCGCGCGGCAATTGCGTGCGGGGCAGGTTTTTGTCAACGAATGGTATGCAGGCGGCGTGGAAACCCCATTTGGCGGCTATGGCAAGTCCGGCTATGGCCGCGAAAAGGGCCGCGAGGCTTTGTGGAATTACGTGCAGACCAAGAACATCGCCGTGAAGCTGAAAGGATAGAATGATGAGCGCATTCGACGAAGACCTGTTCCTGAGGGGGCTGGAGCAGCGCAAGGCCACGCTGGGTGCCGAATATGTCGAAAACAACCTGGCCGCCGCGGATGACTTCACCCGCCCGTTTCAAGAGGCCATGACAGCCTGGTGCTGGGGTTTCGGCTGGGGCGATGACGTGATTGATGCCAGGACACGCTCGATGATGAACCTGGCCATGATCGGCGCGCTCGGCAAGATGCAGGAATGGGAAACCCATTGCCGGGGCGCGATCAACAATGGTGTCACTCAGGATGAAATCCGTGCGATCATCCATGTGATCGGGATCTATTGCGGGGTGCCGCAGGCGCTGGAATGTTTCCGTGTGGCCAGGAAGGTACTGGCAACCTCGGGGCAAGGTTAAGGGCCGGGGGAATGGTAGGTCGCCCCGACCGGCCTCGCTGACCTTCCGGACGGTTCCTTGATGTGAAAACGCGCGCGTCCTTGATCGAAACAAAGGGTTCGGCGTCTGCCTTCTCATCAGATGCCAACAAGCCGGCGCCGCCTTCCGACCGTCTGACCACACCCAAAGCAAGTGGCCGCTGACGACAGGCAGGTTACACCGAAACGGCCTTCAGCAGCGCGCCCCGGTCGGCATCCCGCTTGTTCCCGGACATCGTGACCTCTCCGCGACGCAGAACCACGAAGGTGTCGGCAAGCTCGTAAGCGAAATCGAAATACTGTTCGACCAGCACGATGGCCATGTCGCCCCGATCCCGCAGCAGCTTTATCACTTCTCCGATCTGCTGGATGATGTTTGGTTGAATGCCTTCTGTCGGCTCGTCCAGCAAAAGCAGCTTGGGTCTGGTGATCAGCGCCCGCGCAATCGCCAATTGCTGCTGCTGTCCACCCGACAAATCGCCACCGCGACGGCCCAGGAACTGACGCAGGATCGGAAAAAGCTCGAACATCTCTTCGGGGATGTGACGCTCGGTCGGGGGCAAGCAGGAAAACCCGGTTTCCAGATTTTCGCGCACTGTAAGCAGCGGAAAGATTTCGCGGCCCTGAGGCACAATTGCGATGCCCTTCCGGGACAGAACATGGGCGGGCAGCGCCCCCAGATCCTCTCCATCCAGGGTGACTGAACCACCTGATCGTGGATGTGCACCAGAGATCGCACGCATCAAGCTGGTTTTGCCGACACCGTTCGTGCCCATCACACACGTGACCTTGCCAGCCTGTGCGTCGAATGAAATCCCATTCAGAATCTGCGAATGCCCATAGTGGAGCGTTAGATCGGTTACGTTCAGCATGTCTTATCGCCCCAGATACACATCAATGACTTCCTGGTTCGACGTGACGTGATCCAGACTTCCTTCGGTCAGCACGGCACCCTCGTGCAAGACCGTGACCCGACAGTTCAGGCGTCGCACAAATTCCATGTCATGTTCGACAACAACCACGGCACAGGTCTTCGCGGCCTCGACCAGCAACGCGGTGGTATGTTCGCGTTCTGACGGTGTCATCCCGGCCGCGGGTTCATCGACCAACAGAAGCTGAGGATCCTGCGCCAGAAGCATGCCGATCTCCAACCACTGCTTTTGCCCATGGCTTAGCTCGCCCGCTTTGAACCGCAACCGGTCAGAAAGGTTGATTTCTTCCGCCAGTTCGCCAACACGCGTCATGTCGTCCGCACTGCGCTTGTAAAAAAGCGCCGAGAACGGGCCGCGTTTGTTCTTCAACGCCATCACAAGGTTTTCTTCGACGGTTTGGTCTTCGAATACCGTTGGCTTCTGAAACTTCCGGCCAATGCCAGCCTGTGCGATTTTTGCCTCGGACATGTCCAGCAACGATCGGCTGAGGTCGCCCCAGACCACGCGGCCTTCATCCGGCCTGGTTTTACCGGTGATGATGTCCATGAAGGTGGTCTTTCCTGCGCCGTTCGGCCCGATAATGGCGCGCAGCTCTGCCGACCCGATCGAGAAACTCAGGTTATTGATGGCCTTGAACCCGTCAAAGCTGACCGAGACACCAGAGACTTCCAGAAGAGCGCTCATTCAACAGCCTCCTTTTCCTGCAATGACCCCTCGCTTGGTCCCAGATCGGCACCGTGGCGATCGGGGCTTTTACGGTCGGCCCACAGGTCAACCAGCCCGCCGATGCCTTTCGGCGCAAAAAGCGTGACAGCCACAAAGCTCAGGCCCAGAACGATGAGCCACCAGTCGACCCATTTGATGGTATAGAAACCAAGGTTCACATCCGGGACCTGTCCTCCGGTGAACCACGATGACACAAGGCTTACGAAAATCGCGCCGATGACGGCACCGTAAAGCCGCCCGCGCCCCCCGATGGCGACCCACACGGCCAGATAGATCGACGCGATGGGCGCGACTTCTGCCGGATTGACGATGCCCGCCTGCGGATAGTAGAGCGCGCCCGCAATGCCCGCGATCATGGCGGTGACTGTGAACAGGAACAGCTTGTAGGTTTCGACCGGATACCCAAGGAACCTGACGCGTGCCTCGTCATCGCGAATGCCGCGAATGACCGACCCGAATTTCCCGAACACGATCCAAGACGCGAAAAGATACCCCAGACCCAAAGCTAAGGCAGAGCCCCAAAAGAACCAGATCGAGATGGTCGCCTGCGGCACGTGGGTCATGCCGGGAAGGTTCTGCAGGCCGGAAAGACCGTTATTGCCACGCAATCCGCTGTCGTTCTGGAACAGGTGCAATGCAAGGGCCAGCGTCATGGCCTGCGTCAGGATCGAAAGATACACACCTGTCACCCGTGACCGGAAAGCCAGCCAGCCGAACACGGCGGCCAGTGCACCCGGAACCAACACCACCAGCGCCAGTTGGATGGCAAGGCTGTCGGAAAAGCTCCAGACGATCGGAAACTCGCTTGAGCCGACCACGCCAAAGATCTGATTGCCGATTGCATCCACCACTTCCTGGGCGGTCGGCGGAATCTGCGCCTCGGCCAACGAGGCTTCGACGATCCCGCGCGTGCGTTCATACATCAGCCACATGCCAATCATATAGCCGCCAAGACCGAAGAACGCGAAGTGACCAAGGCTCAGAATGCCTGCGTAGCCCCAGACCAGGTCCATCGCGACGGCCGCAAGCGCAAGGCAGAGCGTTTTGCCCAGCGTTTTTACGAAACTGGTGGATATCACCCCGGCACCTGAACCTTCGGCCAGCACCGTCACAAGGATTGTGAACATCGCCAATGCCGCCAGGAATACCAGTGTGGAGGGATTGCGCATGACAAAGGACTTCTGCATGGATCAATCCCCCGCCGCGCGACCCCTGAGGGTGATGATCCCTCGTGGTCGAAACTGAATGAAAACGATGATGAAGATGATCATGTAGGTCTGGGCGGCAAGCGTGTTGGAAGGGTTCATCCACTCGATCCCTTTCTGAAGAAAGCCGATCATGGTGGCGCCTGCCAGCGTGCCCCAGATATTGCCGACACCCCCGACCACGACGGTCATGAAGCTTTGCACGATATAGTCGGATCCGAGTTCCGACGTCACCTTGGCAAACAGCCCGATGGCGACACCCGCGATACCCGCAATGCCCGAGCCAAGACCGAATGTCAGCATGTTCACGCGACCCGGATTAATCCCCATCGCGCCAGCCATTCGCGGGTTTTGCGTCACGGCACGGGTTTCAAGCCCCAGCCGCGTGCGCTTCATGATGTAAAGGAAGACACCCAGAAAGATCAGCGCCAACACGAAGATCGCGATGCGGATGTAGCTGATCGAGATGACGGGGTTCAGGACAAGTGCGCCGTCAAGCCAGCCGGGCGCGGTAAGCGGACGCGCCTGCGTTCCAAAGATATTCTTCGCCAGTTGTTGCAGCGCGATCGAGATACCGAACGTCGCCAGAAGCGTTTCAAGCGGGCGGTTGTAAAGCCAGCGGATCACCAGTCGTTCCAGGGCAACGCCCGCCGCGAATGTCACCACAAAGGCCAGAGGGACCGCCACAAGGATCGAAACCGTATGGTTTGGAATGAACTGCTGAACAACATAGCCGGTATAGGCGCCCATCATGATGAACTCGCCATGGGCCATGTTGATCACGCCCATCACGCCAAAGGTGATGGCCAATCCGATTGCCGCCAGAAAATAAATCGACGCCAGTGACAGCGCATCCAGGGCCAGGTCCGCTGTTTGACTAAAAAAGACACGGGTCGCGATCCGGACCAGCGCCGCTTCGGCGGCCTGTGTGACAGCGGGTGACGTTTCCGCATAGACATCTGCGAAACGGAACGATTGCAATGTGCGGTCGATGTCGGCCTCCGAAACAAGCGGCGGAACCTTTCCCGCTGCGGCTAGGGCGGCATAGGCACGACTTCGGGCTTCGGTGTCACCAAGCCGGGCAATCGGCACACCACCGACCTGACCGCCGTCGATATGCTCTGCCAGCGACAATCGAACCTGATCGTCGGTGATCAAGGCCGGTGCTTGTTCGGCATCGACAAGCAATTGATACGCCGCCGCCCTGGTAAACCCGTCACGTCCAGGGACGCGGGTCTGCGCGACGTTCAGTTCATCGGGGATATCACCCTGGAAGGCTCTGGTTTCTTTCGTGACCAGCGGGTTCAGGGTGCCACGTATATCGACGCCCAGATCGCCGGACACCTCTTCAATCGCGGCGACACGCGCCGGGTCGTCGTCGCTGAAGGAAATGGTAAGCAGTATCGCAAGCCGGGTTTTGCGCGCCCTGAGATCGGGATCGGTCTCGCTTTCGATCGAGGCAACAAGGGGCTCAAGCAGCGACGCGTTGGGCGCGCGCTCGATCCCGGTCAGGCCCTTTGCACGCATCGACGGATCAGGGTCTTCCAGCTGAAAGCGAACAAGCGCCGTCGCAATCATCGCGCGAATGCCGCTGTTTGGTTTGATCTGTTTCAGATCGCTTTTGTCGGCTTCGCCAACAATTTCGCCGGTGTCGAAGTCGATAAGCCGATAGGTTCTACCCTCGACCTTCTGCGCCTGATAAAACAGCCCGCTTGGCTGGTGATACCACATGTCCTTCCCCTGCCATGTGTTCAACACACCGCGCGCCTGTTGCAGTTTGCTGGCAACGACCGCGTCAATCGCCGGGCCGATCGTTCTGCGCGAGCTTTCAAGGATCGCTTCTTTGTGGTCCTGCAAGACGACCTGCATCGGGCCAACCGCGCTGTCCGTCTGGGCAAAGGTCACAACCGCTGAGACAAGGAACATGAGCGCGGCCAAAACATGGGTTCTCATCGAAAGACGCCTTCGAGCAAAAGGGGTCAGAGGGGCCGAAGCCCCCCTGAACGGTTCAGATCAGTAGTTGGACTTCAGCTGAACGCAGCTGTTGGTTTCGGTGTTGTACATACCGCAACCCAGGTCTTTCCAATCCGATTTGAGCACAGCGGATTCCGCCAGGAAATCGGTCCAGGCGTCGCCGGGAACCTCTTCGGTCTGGCTGATGATGTCGAACTGCCCATCTTCCTGGATTTCCCCGATCAGAACGGGCTTGGCCAGATGATGGTTGGGAAGCATCACGGCGGTCCCGCCGGTCAGGTTCGGGAACTCTTGGCCGTACATGGCATCGCGCACGGCATCAACATCAGTGCTTCCGGCAGCCTCGGCCGCGTTTACCCACATGTTGAACCCGATGAAATGCGCTTCCATCGGATCATTGGTCACACGATCCTCACCCATCCTGGCCTTCCAGGCCTCGATGAAGGCTGTGTTTGCCTCGGATTCGGCCGACTGGAAATAGTTCCACGCCGCCAGATGACCGACAAGGTTCGAGGTATCCAGCCCCGACAGCTCTTCCTCACCGACCGAGAACGCAACCACCGGAATGTCATCCGCCGAGATACCCGCTGCTGCCAGCTCTTTATAGAAGCCGATATTTGCATCACCGTTGATGGTCGAGATCACGCCAACCTTCTTCCCGTCCGCACCCATGGCGACAACATCGGCGACGATCTTGGACCAATCAGAATGACCGAACGGGGTGTAGTTCACAAAGATATCTTGGGCAGCGATGCCTTTGCCCTTCAGATAGCTTTCAAGAATATTATTCGTGGTGCGCGGGTAAACATAATCGGTGCCCAGAAGCGCGAACTTTTCGACGCCAAGCTCATCCAGAAAGTAATCGGTGGCCGGGATCGCCTGTTGGTTCGGGGCGGCACCCGTATAGAACACGTTCTTCGAGCTTTCTTCACCCTCGTACTGAACCGGATAGAACAGCAGGCCGTTCAGTTCTTCGATCACCGGCAGAACCGATTTGCGTGAAACCGAGGTCCAGTTGCCAAAAATCACATCGACCTCGTGAACGGTAAGCAACTCTCGTGCTTTTTCGGCAAACAGGGGCCAGTCTGATGCCGGGTCAACGACGACGGCCTCCAGTTCGCATCCAAGCACACCACCCTTGGCATTCTGCTCGTCCACCAGCATCAGCATCGTGTCTTTCAACGTGGTTTCCGAGATCGCCATCGTCCCGGACAGGGAATGCAGGATACCGACCTTGATCGGACAATCAGCAGCGTTGGCAGCCGTTGCGACGGCCGCGGCCGCAACCGTGGTCAGCATCGTAGTTTTCAGAAAATTCATTTGTTTCTCCTCGCAGAGAAGACCAGGGAGACTTGCGCAAACACGCATGTTTCACTAGGCGTAGTCTCTGCAACTTCCTTTGTTGCACCCGTGTGGCGGCTTGATGCGAGCACTACTTCGTCTTGCCGTCACACACCTGTTTCCCAAGCATCGCTCAGCAGGTAGTAAGAACTTCGCTGCACTGCGGCGAGGTTTGCAACAGCGCAAGGGTCGCCGCACTGAAATTATTAGCGCACGCCGCAACTTTCAGCACAAAGACCCGCGAAAGCATATTTTTCGCGCAGTTCAGGTTTGGGGAAGATCGGAAGACGGATTTCGATGGTCTTACCCGCCTATGTGGCAGGAAATACGGGCAACCCCGACAAATGAGAAGTCCGATCAACCAGTCGACATACATAAAGCATTCTGGAGCGACACAGGTCCAGCCGCGCGCCATCGGAGGTGTCAGTCTCACCGTGGCCGCGTCGGGCCAACACGCTCGTTTGCGCCATCTCAGGCAATCGGGCTCTTTGAAATGCCTGTTCCCGCGCAAGGCCGGGGGCGGGTGCGAGGCGGTTCTGGTGAACACCGCGGGCGGCATCACCGGAGGAGACCGGTTTTCTGTTGCCGCAACCGCGAACCCCGATGCGCACCTGACCATCACGACCCAGGCATCCGAACGCGCATATGCCAGCACAGGCGACGACTGCGGGCGCATCACAAGCGTGTTGACCATCAGTCGCGGCGGCCATGTGAACTGGCTTCCACAAGAAACCATCCTGTTCAACAAATGCCACCTTAGGCGATCACTGATTGTCGATCTGGCGCAAGACGCCTCTGCCCTTATCTGTGAGCCTGTGATCTTCGGACGGAAGCTGATGGGCGAGCAGCTTTCCAGCGCACAGTTCGAAGATCGAGTGGAGATCACACGGGAGGGGAAACCCGTCTTTCTGGACCAGGTCAGACTGGACGGCAACGTCGAACGGACATTGGCGCGGCCTCACATCGCGGGCAGGAACCGCGCCATGGCCTCGTTGGTCTATATCGCGCCGGACGCAGGGGCCCGCCTGTCGACGATACGACGTTTGCTGCCGGAAACCGGCGCTGCAAGTTTGATCCGGGAAGACCAGCTGGTGTGCCGGATCCTCGCCCCTGACGGATACTTGCTGCGCAAACACCTGGTGCCGGCCCTTAGTCACCTGACGCGCAACCAACTGCCAAAATGCTGGATGATCTGATATGAACCTGACCCCCCGAGAAAAGGACAAGCTGCTGGTTGCGATGGCCGCCGAGGTTGCCCGCAAACGTCTGTCCCGTGGCGTAAAGCTGAACCATCCCGAAGCCATCGCGCTGATCACAGACGCCGTGGTCGAAGGCGCGCGCGACGGGCGATCCGTTGCCGACATGATGGAAGCCGGTGCGGAAATCATCTCGCGCGATCAATGTATGGCCGGGGTCGCCGAGATGATCCACGAAATCCAGGTCGAAGCGACGTTCCCCGACGGAACAAAGCTTGTCACCGTTCACAATCCCATTCGTTAAGGAGAACCCGATGCGCATCCTCGCTGCTCTTCTCACCACCAGCACACCCGCTTTTGCACATGCCGATCGACTGCCTGATCCCCACGGATTTGAAGCGTATTGGATCGCCGCCGGTATCGTTGCCATCGCGCTTGCGGGGCCGATCTTCTTTGAACGACAAGACGTGCGTGCACGAAAATGATCCCCGGAGAGCTGTTTCCTGCCGGAGGTGACATCACCCTGAATGCGGACCGCGACGCCATCACGCTGATGGTTGCCAATACCGGGGACCGCCCGGTTCAGGTCGGCAGTCACTATCATTTTGCGGAAAGCAACCCGGCACTGGATTTCGAACGCGATGCGGCGCATGGCATGCGGCTTGATATCGCGGCCGGCACGGCCATCCGGTTCGAGCCGGGCCAGCGGCGCGAGGTCAATCTTATCCCCTTTTCCGGCAATCGAAAGATCTTCGGGTTCAACCAGAAAGTTATGGGAGCACTCTGATGCCCACCACGATTTCGCGCGCTGACTATGCTGCCATGTTTGGCCCAACCACCGGGGACAAGCTGCGACTGGCCGACACCGATCTGATCATCGAGGTCGAACGCGACCTGACCGCGGAACTGGCAGCCGGTCCGGGCAACCAGCCGCTTTACGGGGAAGAGGTGAAGTTCGGCGGCGGCAAAGTGATCCGCGACGGGATGGGACAGGCCCAGACCACGCGCGCCCATGGGGCGGTGGATACGGTGATCACCAACGCCCTGATCGTCGATCACACGGGGATCTATAAGGCGGATGTGGGTCTGAAGGATGGGCGCATTGCGGGCATTGGGAAGGCAGGCAACCCGGATACGCAACCGGGTGTCAATATCATCGTCGGGCCAGGCACCGAAGCCATCGCAGGCGAAGGCCGCATCCTGACCGCTGGCGGCTTCGACAGCCACATCCACTTTATCTGCCCACAACAGATCGAAGACGCCTTGCATTCGGGCCTGACCACCATGCTGGGCGGTGGAACGGGTCCGGCGCATGGCACGCTGGCCACCACCTGCACGCCGGGGCCGTGGCACATCGGGCGGATGCTGCAGGCGGCGGATGCCTTCCCGATGAACCTTGCCTTTGCCGGCAAGGGCAACGCGTCGTTGCCTGCCGCTTTGGAAGAACAAGTGCTGGGTGGGGCTTGCGCGCTGAAGCTGCACGAAGACTGGGGCACCACACCGGGCGCCATCGACTGCTGCCTAAGCGTGGCCGACGACATGGACGTGCAGGTGATGATCCACACCGATACGCTGAATGAAAGCGGCTTCGTGGAAAACACCATCGCCGCCATGAAAGGCCGCACCATCCACGCCTTCCACACCGAAGGTGCGGGCGGGGGGCACGCGCCGGACATCATCAGGATATGTGGCGAAGAACACGTGCTGCCGTCATCGACCAACCCGACGCGCCCGTTCACGGTGAACACGCTTGAAGAGCATCTGGACATGCTGATGGTCTGCCACCACCTGGACAAGTCGATCCCCGAGGACGTGGCCTTTGCCGAAAGCCGAATTCGTCGTGAAACCATCGCGGCAGAAGATATCCTGCACGACATGGGCGCGTTCTCGATCATCGCGTCCGACAGTCAGGCCATGGGCCGCGTGGGCGAGGTGCTGATCCGCACATGGCAAACCGCCGACAAGATGAAGAAGCAGCGCGGGCGACTTTCGGAAGAAACCGGAGATAACGATAATTTCCGGGTGCGCCGCTATGTGGCGAAATACACGATCAACCCGGCAATCGCGCACGGGATCGGGCAGGAAATCGGGTCGGTTGAAGTGGGCAAACGCGCGGATCTGGTCCTCTGG
>JAUHWP010000087.1 GCA_030424645.1 Alphaproteobacteria bacterium | reverse complement strand
TCGTAGGAGAACCGGAACGTGTCGAGGCGGGCGCGCTGGATCAGGTGCTCGGTGCGCCGTTCCATCCACATGATCCGTTTGATCATGGCTGCAATCAGCTGCGCGTCATAGGTGAATTGTTGTTCGGCCCTGTCCAGCATGGTCTTGTCAGCGGTCGGTGTGTGCGGAACCTGTGTTTGCAACAGCCGCGACCCGGATACGGCCTGCGATATGATGTCCTCTCGCACCAACCAGGCGGTGTGATCGGGTTTGACCATCGACAGAAACCGGTTGCCGGTCAGAAACGCCACAGCAAGTTGCTTGTAGGTGATTTCGAAGCCGAAATGGCCGCGACGCTGCCTGTGGCGCTGGATCAGCGCGACGAATTCCTCAAGGTTGCGCGCCGAATGAGTCTGCGCCAACTTGTCGATGAAATACTCGTTGAAAAACTCACCGGGGTGATTTGACAGCTTTGCGTCCCCGATCAATCGCGTAACCCGCGTGCTGCCGCTGCGGGGGGTGAAAAATATCGTATAGACATTGTCCGGCTTCGGCTTTGACATGATGCGATCGAAGGTTTCCTGATCGAACTGGTCGTGCCGAAAATACCGGCGCCTGCGTTTCAGCAGTTCAAGAAAGGGGCGGATCTTGGCAAGAGGCATGTCGAGGTTCCTATCAGACCGCTGCTTACTGACCATGTATGGGCCAGCGCAGGCAAGACCAATCTGAGCGCATTCTCAGCCGAAAGTTTCCGATCGTGGACAGCCTGCGCCATATTCCGACGCTTGGCGGGGCTATAGCGACATTTTTTATCTTGTGCCAGACGCTTTTGCCCCTTAGGTCGATCCGTGGGACACCCCTCCCCAACGAGGGGCTTATATCTGGAAGGGTATCATGACTGATATTGCTCAAACGGCGTCGCACGGTGACGTGCGCAAACCCGAATTGCGGCCGGCCAATCCGCGCTTTTCTTCTGGCCCCTGTGCCAAACCCCCCACATGGAAATTGGAAGCCTTGTCGGACGCCGCCCTTGGCCGTTCGCACCGTGCCGCCATCGGTAAGGACAAGTTGAAGGCGGCCATCGAAGGCACGCGCGAGGTGCTGGGCATCCCGGCGGACTACAAGATCGGCATCGTGCCCGCATCGGACACCGGTGCGGTCGAGATGGCGCTGTGGTCGCTTCTGGGCGCTCGCGGTGTCGAGATGCTGGCCTGGGAAAGCTTTGGTGCGGGCTGGGTCACCGACGTGACCAAGCAGCTGAAACTGGACGCCGTGAGCAAGACTGCCGAATATGGTGAGTTGCCTGATCTGGCCTCGGTCGATTTTACCAATGATGTCGTGTTTACCTGGAACGGCACCACCTCGGGCGTGCGTGTGCCGAATGGTGACTGGATCCCCGCAGATCGCGAGGGGTTGACCATTTGCGATGCGACCTCGGCGGCGTTTGCGATGGACCTGCCGTGGGACAAGCTGGATGTGACCACGTTCAGCTGGCAGAAAGTGCTGGGCGGGGAAGCCGCACATGGCATGCTGATCCTCAGCCCCCGCGCGGTTGAGCGGTTGGAAAGCTATACCCCCGCATGGCCCCTGCCGAAAATCTTCCGCCTGACCAAAGGTGGCAAGTTGATCGACGGCATTTTCACGGGCGCGACGATCAACACACCGTCGATGCTGGCGGTCGAGGATTACCTTTTCGCGCTGGACTGGGCGCGGTCTGTTGGCGGGCTGGAAGGCCTGATCCATCGTGCGGATGCCAACACCAAGGCCATTGCCGATTTCGTCGAGATGCGGGACTGGATCGACTTCCTGGCGCATGACCCGGCAACGCTGTCAAACACGTCGGTCTGCCTGAAATTCACCGATGGCCGGATCAAGGATGGTGCCGCGTTCGCCAAGGCGGTGGCCAAGCGGTTGGAGAACGAGGGCGTGGCGCTGGACATTGGTGCCTATCGTGACGCGCCCGCCGGTCTGCGCATCTGGTGCGGCGGCACGGTCGAGACATCGGATGTCGACGCCCTGATGCCGTGGCTTGACTGGGCGTTCAACGCCGAGATTGCGGCGCAATAAGATACTCGCCCTGCGCGCCTTTGCGCGGGGCCTTCCCCTTACATCTTTGTGAAAAGGACCAGACAGATGGCCCCCAAAGTCCTCGTATCCGACAAGCTGTCGGAAACCGCCGTTCAGATTTTCCGTGATCGCGGTATCGACGTTGATTTCGAACCCAGCCTTGGCAAGGACAAGGATGCGCTTCTGGCGCGCATTGGCGACTATGACGGTCTTGCCATCCGTTCGGCCACCAAGGTGACGGACAAGATCCTGGAAGCCGCGACCAACCTGAAAGTTGTCGGTCGTGCCGGGATCGGCACCGATAATGTGGACAAGGTTGCCGCGTCGAAGAAAGGCGTGATCGTGATGAACACGCCGTTTGGCAACATGATCACCACCGCCGAACATGCGATTGCGATGATGTTCGCTGTTGCCCGGCAAATCCCCGAAGCTTCGGCCTCGACCCATGCCGGAAAGTGGGAGAAGTCCAAGTTCATGGGGGTCGAACTGACCAACAAGACGCTGGGCGTGATCGGTGCCGGCAACATCGGCGGCATCGTCTGTGACCGCGCCCATGGATTGAAGATGAAGGTCATTGCCTTTGATCCATTCCTGTCGGAAGCGAAAGCCGACAAGATGGGTGTCGAGAAAGTCGAGCTGGACGAGCTTCTGCGCCGCTCGGATTTCATCACTTTGCATGTTCCGCTGATCGAGCAGACGCGCAATATCCTGAGCCGCGAGAACCTTGAAAAGACCAAGAAGGGTGTGCGGATCATCAACTGCGCGCGCGGCGGTCTGGTGGACGAGGAAGCCCTGGCTGACCTGCTGAAATCGGGGCATGTGGCCGGTGCCGCCTTTGACGTGTTTGCGGTGGAACCGGCGACCGAGAACCCGCTGTTTGGCCTGCCCAACGTGGTCTGCACCCCGCATCTGGGCGCCGCAACGACCGAGGCACAGGAAAATGTCGCCCTGCAGGTGGCAGAACAGATGTCGGATTACCTTCTGACCGGCGCCGTGCAGAACGCGCTGAACATGCCGTCGGTGACTGCCGAAGAAGCCAAGGTCATGGGGCCGTGGATCAAGCTGGCCGAACATCTGGGCGCGTTCGTCGGCCAGATGACCGAAGAGCCGATCAAGGCGGTGAACATCCTGTATGACGGTGTCGCGTCCCAGATGAACCAGAAGGCGCTGGATTGCGCGGTGCTGTCGGGTTTGATGAAACCGGTTCTGTCGGATGTGAACATGGTGTCTGCCCCGGTCGTGGCGGCGGATCGTGGGATCAAGACCTCGACGACGACACAGGCCAAGGGTGGCGCTTTTGACGGCTATATCAAACTGACCGTGGTGACGGAAAACCGTGAACGCTCGATCGCGGGCACGGTGTTCTCGGATGGCAAGCCGCGCTTTATCCAGATCAAGGGCATCAATATCGACGCCGAGATCGGCAGCCACATGCTTTATACCACCAACAACGATATGCCCGGTATCATCGGCACCTTGGGCGCCACCATGGGCGAGCAGGGCGTGAATATCGCGAACTTCACCCTGGGTCGGAAAGCGACCGGCGGCGATGCCATCGCGCTGCTATATCTGGACGAGGCAATCCCTCAAACCGCGCTGGAAAGCCTTCTGGCGACCGGGATGTTCAACGCGGTGAAACCGCTGGCCTTCGACGTCTGACGGCGACAACCCACAGACAGCCCCGGCCCTGCGCCGGGGCTTTTCATTTCCGGTTCGGCCGTTAATGTCTGCCCAAACAGGAGGGGCTTATGCGCGCCTATGCGATCGGAGATATTCACGGCCAGCTTGATCTACTTCGGGCAGCCCACGCGTTGATCGACGCGGATCGCGCGGCCATCGGTGACATCGACGCCCCCGTGGTCCATATCGGCGACCTTGTGGATCGCGGCCCCGACAGCGCTGGCGTGATCGAACATCTTCTGAGCGGGATCGAGCACGGTCAGAACTGGGTTGTGCTCAAGGGCAACCATGACCGGATGATGGAGATGTTTCTGCGTGATTATCCCATGGTCGATACCCAGCTTCTGGTAACTTACAACTGGCTGCACCCCGGCATCGGCGGGGTCGAGACGCTGGAGAGCTATGGGGTCGATGTCCCTGACGGCATCCGCACCTATCAGCTTCATCCCGCCGCGCGGGCGGCGGTGCCGGACGCACATCGCCACTTTCTTGCGCAATTGCCTGCGATGTATCGTTTGGGCGATCTTTGCTTCGTCCATGCCGGTATCCGCCCCGGTGTTCCACTTGAGGACCAGACCGAGGACGATTTGTGCTGGATCCGCGGCGAGTTTCATCGCTCGACCGCCGATCATGGTCCGCTGATCGTTCACGGCCACACGCCGGTGGATCAGGCGACGCATTACGGCAACCGCGTGAACATCGACACCGGGGCCGGGCACGGCAAGGCGTTGTCGGCCGTGGTGATCGAAGGGCGCGAGGTCTGGTTGCTGACCCCGGACGGCCGGGTGCCGGTGATGCGCGCCTGAGCGCGCCTTAGACCGTGTCGCCCATCCTGTTGAACCAGTCGAAATCCTCGACCGAAATCCAACCCGATACGATGATCCCCGCCACGATGGCCCAGACCACGGTGCCGATGATCGTTACGGTGATCAAGGTGCGCCCCAGTTTGAAATTGGCAGGCGCACCGGCATGGGTGCCACGCACGATCTTGCCCTCGTCCCCTTGGGTGCGCAGGCCGATGGGCAGCACCACGAACATGGTCACGAACCAGATGACCACGTAAAGGACGATGGCGGCGGTGATTGACATCAGATTTGCTCCAGCTCGACCAGCGTGCCGTTGAAATCCTTGGGATGCAGGAACAGGACCGGCTTGCCATGGGCGCCGATCTTCGGCTCGCCGGTGCCCAGCACGCGGGCGCCGGCGGCTTGCAGCTTGTCGCGGGCGGCGATGATGTCGTCGACCTCGTAACAGATGTGGTGAATGCCGCCCGACGGGTTCTTTTCCAGAAAACCGGCGATGGGCGAGCTGTCCCCCAGCGGATACAGAAGCTCGATCTTGGTGTTGGGCAGGGTGATGAAGACAACGGTCACACCGTGGTCGGGTTCGTCCTGCGGGGCGCCCACTTCCGCCCCCAGCGTATCGCGATATTGCGCGGCTGCAGCGTCAAGATCCGGCACGGCGATGGCCACGTGGTTCAGGCGTCCGATCATGTCTTGTCTCCCTTTGAACTCTGCGCCCGGTTATGCCGGGCTTGCTGCGTCCGGGCAAGTGCCGCGGTGCCGCATTTCACGAAAGCGACGTCGCGTTTGCAGGTTTAACCGGTTGTTAGGCAGTTTTCGCGCAGGCTGACCCCAGGAAAGGAGAAAGCCGATGAGCGATGACCTTGAACACTTCATGATGGGCCAGGCCCCGACCGCTGACCGCCCCTTGCAGGGGCTGACCGTTCTGGTGGTCGAAGACAGCCGTTTTGCGTCCGAGGCGATCCGGCTTCTAAGCCTGCGGTCGGGTGCGCGTATCCGGCGGGCCGACAGCCTGCGCGCGGCGTATCGCCATCTGGCTGTCTATCGACCGTCGATCGTGATCGTCGATATGGGTTTGCCGGACGGGTGCGGGGCGGACCTGATTGCACAGATGCGCACCGACCCCCTGCGCGTTCCCGTGCTTCTGGGGATGAGCGGCGATGAAACGACCCGGGATCGGGCCGTGCAGGCGGGGGCCGATGGCTTTCTGCTCAAACCTGTCGACAGCCTTGCGGTGTTCCAGCACAGCATCCTGTCGGTGTTGCCGCCGCCCGAAGGTCCGGTTACACCGCGCCTCGTGCCGCAAGAGGTCATTGAACCGGACGACATCGCGTTTCAGGACGATCTGTGCCACGCGGATGCCCTGATGCGGGCGGGCGTTGATGGCCCGATGCAGGACTATATCGCCCAGTTTCTGGGGGGTGTGGCGCGCAGTGCCCATGACAATTTGCTTGAGGCGGCGGCAACGGACCTTGCGCAGGCGCGTGCCGCGGGGCGCGGAACCGGCGCCGATCTGGCCCGTGTGCAGGGGCTGCTGCGGGATCGGTTGGCGGATCGCCACGTGGTTTAGCCCCGTATTGACACCATGAAGGTGACGTATGGGCAGCCTGTTTCTGCCGCGAAATTACCTTTTCCGTCCATGAAATTGGCCGGGCGCGACCTCATTTCCGCCCAATTCTGGTGGCAAAAAAATCGTCAGACGGGGTGAACCAAGTGTTAAAGCGAGGGTTGTATTGTGAAAAGCCTGATTAAACGTTTCGCGGATGACGAGTTCGGCAATGCTGTGATCGACTGGACGGTCTTGGTTTCCGGCGCGGCCATGTTGGTCACGGCGCTGGTGCTGACTGTCGCCTGACAATCACGTCAGGAAGGGAAGACGCAACAGATGATATAATCAAAACCCGTCCGGTAAACGGTGGTTTGAGAAGAGTGCTGTTTCAGCGAGCTGCCGCTGAACAACAAGGGTGCGTGTGAAACCACACGCACCCTTTCTTATTGTTATCAAGCTGGTGGCACCGTAGCGCCAGCCCCCCGATCACTCCTGCGGGATGACGCGCAGATGCAGTTCGCGCAACTGCTCGTTCTGCGGTTCGCTGGGGGCGTTCATCATCAGGTCTTCGGCACGCTGGTTCATCGGGAACATCATGACTTCGCGGATGTTCTCTTCGTCTGCCAGCAGCATCACGATACGGTCGACACCAGCCGCGCAACCACCGTGCGGGGGGGCGCCGTATTGGAAGGCGTTGACCATACCGCCGAACCGTTTGCGCACCTCGTCTTCACCATAACCGGCCAGTTCGAAGGCTTTGAACATGATCTCGGGCTTGTGGTTCCGAATGGCGCCCGACACCAGTTCATAGCCGTTGCAGGCCAGATCGTATTGATACCCACGCACCGCCAGCGGATCGCCCTTCAGCGCTTCCATCCCGCCTTGCGGCATGGAAAACGGGTTGTGGTCGAAATCCAGCTTGCCGGTTTCGTCATCCATCTGGAAGATCGGGAAATCCACGATCCACGCAAAGGCAAAACGGTCCTTGTCGGTCAGGCCCAGCTCGTCACCGATAACCGTGCGGGCACGCCCCGCGACACCTTCGAAGGCTTTCGGCTTGCCGCCAAGGAAGAAGGCCGCATCGCCGACATCCAGTCCAAGCTGCTGGCGGATCGCCTCGGTCCGTTCCGGGCCGATGTTCTTGGCCAAGGGGCCAGCGGCTTCCATGCCGCCCTCGACCTCGCCGGCTTTCAGCTTGGCCTGAGCCTCTTTGACACTGATCCCCAGTTCCTGCGCCACCGAGTCCGCAGTTTTCTCGCGCCAGAAGATATACCCCATCCCCGGCAGTCCCTGTTCCTGCGCAAACTTGTTCATCCGGTCGCAGAATTTGCGCGACCCGCCAGTGGGGGCAGGAATAGCGCGGATTTCGGTGCCGTCTTGCTCCAAGAGCTTGGCAAAAATCGCAAAGCCGGAGCCACGGAAATGGTCGGACACGACCTGCATCTTGATCGGGTTGCGCAGGTCCGGCTTGTCGGTGCCATACCACAGCGCCGCGTCCTTGTATGAAATCTGCGGCCAGTCCTGATCGACCTTGCGCCCGCCTCCAAACTCTTCGAACACGCCTTTCAGCACCGGCTGGATCGTGTCGAACACGTCCTGTTGGGTGACAAAGGACATCTCCATATCCAGCTGATAGAAATCGGTGGGCGACCGGTCGGCACGCGGGTCTTCGTCGCGGAAACATGGGGCGATCTGGAAATACTTGTCAAAGCCCGCCACCATCATCAGCTGTTTGAACTGCTGCGGGGCCTGCGGCAGCGCATAGAACTTGCCCGGATGCAGACGCGACGGCACAAGGAAGTCACGCGCACCTTCGGGGCTGGAGGCCGTGATGATCGGTGTCTGATACTCGCGGAAGTCCTGATCCCACATCCGTTTGCGCATCGAGGCGACAACGTCCGACCGTAGTTTCATGTTTTCCTGCATCACCTCGCGGCGCAGGTCGAGGAAGCGGTATTTCAGCCGCGTTTCTTCCGGGTATTCCTGATCGCCGAACACCATCAGGGGCAATTCGTTCGCCGCGCCCAGCACCTCAAGGTCGCGCACGAAGACCTCGATCTCGCCGGTCGGGATCTTGTCGTTCACCAGATCGGCGTCGCGCGCCTTCACGTTGCCGTCGATGCGGATGCACCATTCGGACCGCACGTTCTCCATCTCGGCAAAGACGGGGCTGTCGGGGTCGCACAGCACCTGCGTGATGCCATAATGATCGCGCAGGTCGATGAACAGGATGCCGCCGTGATCGCGGACCCGATGGACCCACCCGGACAGGCGAACCGTGTCGCCAACATTCGATTTGTTCAGTTCAGCGCAGGTATGGCTGCGAAAAGCGTGCATAGGTGCCCCCGTCGAGCGGTTCATATGTATCGCGCCGATACACCCGCCTTGGCAGGTAAAGTCAAGGGTAGGCTTGGCACTATTCACGCGTAAGCCGCGACGATCCGGTCCCGACGGCGCAAATAGAGCCAGAATGCCACGACGGCGATGATCGAAACGTAACCATCAACCGCGTAGTGATAGCCCGTATAGACCGACATAAACAGGATTGCGGTGACCCAGAACAGCGCGATGGGAAGCAGATAGCGCGACCTTTCAAATGCATAGAGCGCGATCACGGTTGCCACCGATACGTGAACGCTTGGAAATGCGGATATTCCCGGCCCCCTGGACTGCTCCAGTTGAACATAGGCGTTCCATAGGAACTCTTGTGTGTTGCGCAACTGTTGCATGTTAACACCGCAGGGCAGCAACGCTACTCTTAAACTGTTGAAGTAATCGCCGTCGCTGAGGCGATCGAAGAAGATGGGGCCAACAGACATACCGGCAAGAGCAAGCAAATTTCCGATAACAATCCATGCGCATACATATATGAGGAGTGTGCGGCGCACGCGATTGGGATCGTTGTCCAGAGTTGCAAGAAAGACGGGCAACAGAACGGCCATCGCTACCCATTCGTTGATATAGATACCCGTCAACCTTTCTATGGGAAGGATATCACTGAATCTGTGTGTCAGAACCCAGGGATCGGTGCCCCCGTGCAGCAGCTTGTCAAGCTCAAGAAAAGCGCCATCGGCATAGAAGGGGATGATATATGGCATGGATGTCTTGATCAGGATGAAACCGATCTGAAAAAGCAGCGTCGCCGCAATGGCCAGCACACCATCCGAGACAATGGCACCGGACGGTTTGTGGTGAAAGAGTGCGTTGATCAGAAGCCCCAGGCAGATCAGCGTAAACACCCAGAAAACGACCAGCGGCATGATGTCGACCAAAACTACCATGAACTCGGACAAAGCCTGCACCGCCTGTTCCCGGACAGAAAATGCGATTGCGATAGCCGCGACGAGATAGGCGATGCTGAATTTCAGAAACTGGACCATCAAATTCTTCTGGGGCCGCGGTAAATTGTAAAACGTGGATACTGCGTATTCTTTCGTGGTCGGATATTCAATTGGGAACCAAGCGATTCTTATGTATTTGCCAGATAGCCCACGCAGGGTAGAACCGTCAAAAATGTTCGTGGTCGAACCAGATCAGAACGTGGTTCGACAGAACAAAGATTGGCCTGGAAGGGCGAGCAGAGTAGTGGACCGAGTTACAGATCAATGGATTGGCTATGCAATGCTTGCGCTGATAGCGCTCTCATTGATTGCAAGCTATTGGAACAACTGGCCGGTTGATTTGTCGGCGCTCTATTTTGCGGCGCATTTTTACGAGATTGGGGCCTTTGATCTGGTCTATGCTCCCGGGGGCGAGATATTCTGGGATCATGCGCCTGCGGAGTGGCAGGCCCTCGCGGCTGCAAACGGGCGCCCCGATGCACTGGTCCCTGCTTTTGTCTATCCACCCATCTGGGCAAAGCTTCTGGCCCCCGTTACACAACATATCGGCTTTGTTGCTTTTTCGAACATCCTGCTGGTCCTGTTCGTTTTATCGCTCGTCGCCTCGATCACTTTGTCGTGCGCCATCGGCCAGCTGCTGGTGACAGAGCATTCTGGGAGCATGCCCTCGCTCACGGTGTGGTGCCTGATCAGCGGCTTCGCGATTGGCTTCACGTCGGTTGGCGCATTGTCCTTGCAATTGTTGCAGCCGCAAATATTCGTGACCTTCCTGTTGATCTTTACACTGATGCTGCTGCTCAAGGGGCACAATGCCTGGGCAGGTGGGGTGCTGGCCCTTGCGGCGGCAATCAAGCTGATGCCGGCGATGCTCGTTATTCTTCTAATCATGGAAAAGCGTTGGGTGACGCTGGCGACTTTCGCCCTAGTCGGCGCCATGCTTGGCCTTGGTTCAATCCTTATCGTCGGATGGCCTCTGCACGTGGCTCTGCTTGAGCGTATTTCGTCGTTAGAGGCCGAGATTCTTGTAACGAGACTCAGCATCGGGGTCGAGCTGGTGCTTCACCATCTACATCAGCTGTTAAACGGCACGGCGACGTGGCAGATCGACCAACCCAGCATGATCGACCAGCCCGCTTGGAATGTGCATCTGACCAGACTGTTCCTAGTGTCAGGCGTGGTCGGAATTTGGCGGGCGACGCGTGGCACCTCGACGGGCAGGCGTCTTTGGACCCGGTTTATTGGGTTGTATTTGCTTGTAGTGATCTCGTCGCCACTTGCTTGGCTGCATTACCTGCTGCTTCCGACCCTTTTGTTGCCCGGTATCCTGAGCCTGTCTCGCAGCCGTGGGGTGCGTGCCATACTGATATTCTTGGCGGCGATAATGTCCTTCCCGGTCTTTATGTGGTTGCTCGACTTTTCATGGGCCGGGTATGTACAGGTTTACCTTCACTTTGGAGTTGCGGTCGTGGTGATGGCGTTATTGTCATCTCTCGCGCATCAATCGACGCCCTGATCCTATTCGGGGCTTGCGCAAAGTGCCCTCATCTCTATAACCCACGACAATTTGCGTGCGGGTGAGAATCCCGGTCGCGATCCAGTCTGCCGGTGGGGGTCATTATGCCGAAAAGAACCGATATCAACTCGATCATGATCATCGGCGCGGGGCCCATTATCATCGGGCAGGCCTGCGAGTTCGATTATTCGGGGGCTCAGGCCTGCAAGGCGCTGCGCGAGGAAGGGTATCGGGTGATCCTCGTGAACTCGAACCCGGCGACGATCATGACCGATCCGGGGCTGGCCGACGCCACCTATATCGAGCCGATCACCGCCGATGTCGTCGCAAAGATCATCGAAAAAGAACGCCCGGATGCGCTTCTGCCCACGATGGGCGGGCAGACCGGGTTGAACACAGCGCTTGAGCTGGACGATCTGGGTGTGCTGGACAAGTTCAACGTGGAACTGATCGGTGCCAAGCGTGATGCCATCGAAATGGCCGAAGACCGCAAGCTGTTCCGCGAGGCAATGGACCGGCTGGGCATCGAAAACCCCCGTGCCACCATCGCCAATACGATGGAAGAGTGTATGACGGCGCTGCCGGAAATCGGCCTGCCTGCGATCATCCGTCCCGCCTTCACGCTGGGCGGCACAGGCGGTGGGGTCGCCTATAACCGCGAGGAATACGAACATTATTGCCGCACCGGGCTGGACGCCTCGCCCGTCAGCCAGATCCTGATCGACGAAAGCCTGCTGGGCTGGAAGGAATACGAGATGGAGGTGGTGCGTGACACCGCCGACAACGCCATCATCGTCTGTTCCATCGAAAACGTGGACCCGATGGGCGTGCATACGGGTGACAGCATTACCGTGGCACCGGCACTGACCCTGACCGACAAAGAATATCAGTTGATGCGGACCCATTCGATCAACGTGCTGCGCGAGATTGGCGTGGAAACCGGCGGGTCGAACGTGCAATGGGCGGTGAACCCTGAAGACGGGCGCATGGTGGTGATCGAGATGAACCCGCGCGTCAGCCGCTCATCCGCGCTGGCATCGAAGGCCACGGGCTTCCCGATTGCCAAGATCGCGGCGAAGTTGGCTGTGGGCTATACGCTGGACGAGTTGGACAATGATATCACCAAGGTGACGCCCGCCAGTTTCGAGCCGACCATCGACTATGTCGTGACGAAGATCCCGCGCTTCGCGTTCGAGAAGTTTCCCGGTGCCAAGCCGGAACTGACCACCGCGATGAAATCGGTGGGCGAGGTCATGTCGATAGGCCGCACCATCCACGAAAGCCTGCAAAAGGCGCTGGCCTCGATGGAAACCGGCCTGACAGGCTTTGACGAAATCGACATCCCCGGCGCGCCGGACCAAGCCGCGATCATCAAGGCGATATCCGAACAGCGCCCCGACCGCATCCTGAAGATCGCGCAGGCGATGCGGTTTGGCATGTCGGATGAGGATATTCAGACCTGCACCGCGTTCGATCCCTGGTTCCTGGCCCGGATCCGCGAGATTGTCGACGCCGAGGCGGCCGTTCGCGAAAGCGGCCTGCCATCTGACGCGACCGGTTTGCGCAAGCTCAAGATGATGGGCTTTACCGATGCGCGGCTGGCCAAGCTGACGGGCTTCAAGGAAAGCGATGTGCGGGGCGCGCGCCGCAAGCTGGGCGTCGATGCCGTGTTCAAGCGGATCGACACCTGTGCGGCCGAGTTCGAGGCCCAGACCCCCTACATGTATTCAACCTATGAAGCCCCGATGATGGGCGAGGTGGAATGCGAAGCCCGTCCGTCGGACCGCAAGAAGGTGGTCATTCTGGGTGGTGGTCCGAACCGGATCGGGCAGGGGATCGAGTTCGACTATTGCTGCTGCCATGCCTGTTTCGCGCTGACCGATGCGGGCTATGA
>JAUHWP010000199.1 GCA_030424645.1 Alphaproteobacteria bacterium | reverse complement strand
CATCAATCTGGATGGTCCGCGCTATCCGGTTCTGGGCGGGTTGTGGCAGGCCCGTGGCGGCACCGCGCGCCATGATGCGGTGGCGTGGGGCTATGCGCGCGCCTGTTCCGACATGGGCATGGACATCATCCAGAAATGCGAAGTGACCGCCGTGCGCCGCGAGGCCGGGCGCGTTGTCGGTGTGACCACAACAAAGGGTGATATCGATTGCGACTATGTGGTGAACGCTGCCGGTTACTATGCCCAACGCGTAAGCGAAATGTTCAAGCCCTACGGTGGTCGCCCTGTTCCGATGATGGTGATGGAGCACCAGTACCTGTTGACTGAACAGATTCCGGAAGTTGAAGCCTGGTCCAAGGAACACGGCGGTAAACTGCCCCTGATCCGTGACGTGGACGTGTCATACTATCTGCGCCAGGAAAAGCACGGTTTCAATCTTGGTCCGTACGAGCCGAACTGCAAGGCGCACTGGGTTGGTGACGACGACAAGATGCCTGATGATTTCAGCTTCCAGCTGTGGCAGCAAGATCTGGATCGCATCGAGGATATCGTGGTCGACGCGATGGCCCGTGTGCCGCTGATGGAAACCTCTGGCGTGTCCAGCGTGATCAACGGCCCGATCCCTTATGCACCTGATGGACTGCCTCTGATTGGTCCGATGCCCGGCGTAAAAAACGCCTTCGAAGCCTGCGTGTTCACATTCGGTATTGCCCAAGCCGGCGGCGCAGGCAAGGTGTTGGCGGAATGGATCGTAGACGGTGCAACCGAGTGGGACATGTGGGCCTGCGACCCGCGCCGCTATACCGATTACACCGATCACGATTATTGTGTGCAGAAAGGCATGGAGGTCTATGGCAACGAATACGCGATGCACTTCCCGCGCCACGAATGGCCAGCCGGCCGCGACAAGAAACTGTCACCCCTGCATTCCCGCCTGAAAGACGCCGGCGCAGTGTTCGGAGCGTATAACGGATGGGAGCGCGCGAACTGGTATGCGAAACCGGGTGACGACACTTCGTTGGAAGCGACCCACACCTGGGATCGATCGGGCCCGTGGGAGGCACGCATCCGCGAGGAATGCGAAGCTGTGCGCGACCATTGCGGGATGCTGCCGATCACCGGGTTCTCGCGGCTGAAGGTCGAAGGACCAGGTGCACGCGATTTCGTTGACGGCCTGACCGCCTCGCGCCTTCCGAAAGAAGGGCGGGTCAGCTTGGCCTATTTCCCTGACGCGCGCGGGCGCTGCCTGACCGAGATGTCCGTCATGGTGCATGGTCCGGACGAGGTTGGGCTGATCACGGCGGCTGTGGCCCAATGGCACGACGCGGAAATTTTCTCGCGGCAAGCGCCCGAAGGGATCACGGTCACTGATCATACCAAGGACGTTGAATGCCTTTTGGTCACGGGTCCGAAATCACGTGATATTCTGGCCAAACTTGTTGAAGGTCACGATCTGTCTGCACCCTGGCTTTCGGCAAGCTTCGACGGCAGCGTTGCCGGACAAGAAGCCGCACTTTTGCGCGTGTCGTTCGCAGGCGAACTTGGCTGGGAAATCCATGCTGCCCCTGATGCCATGCCCGCGATCTGGGACGCGCTGCTGGCCGAGGAGGTCAAACCCTTCGGGATGTATGCATTGGATTCGCTGAGGATCGAAAAAGGTTACAAGGCTTGGAAAGGCGATCTTTCGACGGACTATTCGCTGTTGCAGCTGGGCCTTGATCGGTTTGTGCGATTGGACAAGCCGCAAAACTTCCCCGGAAAATCTGCATTGCAGACCCAGGCTGACACAGGGCCGAAGAAGCGCTTTGTTACTCTGACCGTCGAGGCCGGGGACGCAGATGCACCCTATATGTCCTGCATATGGCACGGCGACCAGATCGTCGGTGAAACCACGTCGGGCGCGTGGGGGTATCGCGTGAATGCCTCGATCGCGCTGGGCATGGTGCGGGCTGATCTTGCCGTGCCGGGGACCGAGCTTGAGGTTGAAATCTATGGTGAGCGTCGCAACGCCACTGTGCAGCCCGATCAACCGCTGTGGGATCCAAACAATGAACGGTTGCGGGCGTGACGGATGAATTGCGCAAATCGCCCGTTCTGGTCGATATTCTGGTGGCCAACGGCTTTGTCCTGACCGAGTTCACGGCCATCGTAGAGCTTCTGCGCACCGCAAATCGCGTGACTGCGAAAGAGGCATTTCGCTGGCGCTGGCTGTCCAAGCGCGGTGGTCCGGTCACCTGCCGCGCGGGCATCACGATAGACACGCACCCGTTTGATGAAAAACATACGGCACAGTATGTTTTTATGCTTGGGAACTCTGACCCCGATGCGCCCGATCTGTCCCAGCGACGCCTGATCAAAGCCTATCAATGGGCTGGCACCCGCGTCATCCTGCTGTCAGAAGCCGCAAGCCGTTATATCGCCGAGACGGGCGAACAATTGATGAGCCACACCACGCATTGGGAAAACCGTGCGCTTTTGAACGAACGCGGCACGCCCGGAATGGGGTCTTATGCCTTGGTGGCAGATGATGGACAGATCACCACAAGTGCCGGGATGGGGGCGAC